>JAQGJB010000114.1 GCA_028290825.1 Micavibrio sp. | reverse complement strand
CCGGACTTTCAGGCGTGGTTCCCACCAAATGAAATTCTTCTGATTTAACAATCCGTTCGTAACAAAGGTTCAGGTAATCCATGGACTCCTCAGGGGCGACCCATAAGGATTCTCCGCATATTCCCGTGATGCTGGAAGAGGTGCTGACTGCGCTGGCTCCGGCGGCTGGTGAAGTGTATGTCGACGGCACGTTAGGGGCCGGCGGGTACACGCGCGCGATTCTGGCTTCGGCGGATTGCACCGTGATCGGGATTGACCGCGATCCCGAAGCGCATGAACGCGCGGCGGCCTGGAAGGCCGAGTATGGCGACCGTCTGCGCCTGATCCACGATGCGTTCGGCAATGTTGGTGACGCGGTTGAGCAGCAGGTGGACGGTTTCGTTCTCGATCTCGGCGTGTCGTCGATGCAGATCGATCAGGCGGAACGCGGGTTTTCGTTCCGGTTTGAAGGGCCGCTGGATATGCGGATGGATACGACGCGCGGGCAGAGCGCGGCGGACCTTGTCAACACCATGGATGAGACCGATCTGGCCAATGTGATTTATACCTATGGCGATGAACGTCATTCGCGCCGGATCGCCAAGGCGATTGTCGAGGCGCGTCCGCTGACCACGACGGGGCAACTGGCCTCCGTCATCCGGGCGGTGTTGCCGCGCGGGAAGAAGACGGAGATCGATCCGGCGACGCGGACGTTCCAGGCGCTGCGGATTGCGGTGAATGATGAGCTGGGTGAACTGGAGCGGGCGCTGGAGGGGGCGGAGAAAATCCTGCTGGAGGGCGGGCGCCTGGTGATTGTGACCTTCCATTCGCTGGAAGACCGGATTGTGAAGAATTTCTTTAAACAGCGTTCGGGCGATGTGTCGTCGCCGTCGCGCCATCTGCCTGCCGCACATGCTGAAGAACGAAAGCCGACATTCACGTTGCAGTCGCGCAAGAAGATTGTGGCCAGTGCCGACGAGATAAAACGAAATCCGCGTTCGCGTTCAGCGAAACTGCGCGCGGCGGTTCGGACATCTGCGCCCGTTTGGGCAGGGGGTGGGGAATGAGGCTGCGTTTATCGACCATCACTGCGTTGACCTGCGCCGGGATTGCCGGGTTCCTGTTATTCCAGACCAGCCAGAATGTTCAGCAGGCCGAGGACAAGCTTCGCGTCGCGCATGAATCTCTGGCCAAGGAAGAGGCGTCGCTGCGCGTGCTTGAAACCGAATGGGATTACCTCAACCGGCCCGACCGGATTGAAGACCTGGCGCAGCAGCATTTAAAGATGCAGGCGACGATGCCGAATGCGCTCGTGAAGGATAGCCGGTCGATCACCAGTCCGCCGCCGCAGGTTGAGAAGAAAGCCATTCCCGCCGTCGTACGCGAAACGCCGCCGGTCGCGACGACGAGTGTGCCGATGCCGCCGTCGATCTCGAATAATGAACATAAGCAATTCGACGACCTGATGAACGATCTGGCGACGCAGAACCCTGCGGCAGGGGGTGGGCAATGAGTCTGCCGCCGCTGTTCCGCAGGCCATCGGAAAAGATTATCGGGGCGCGTCGCTCCGCGCTGGATGTTGCGCGCGGGCGGCTGGTGTTCGTGGGGATCTGCTTTTCGCTCGGCTATATCCTGCTGGCGGCGCGGACGATGGATCTGACGGTGATCCAGGGGGAATTGCCGCGCCTGGCCCAGGTTGGATCTGAGGAAGGTGATGCGCCGGAGCAGGCCGTTGCGGAAGCGAAGCCACTGCGCGGGGATATCACAGACCGGAACGGGGTGCTGCTGGCGCGGTCACTGAACACGGCGTCGCTTTATGCCGATACCTATTATATCACCCAGCCGGAGAAGGTTGCGGCGGCGCTGGTGAAAATCATGCCCGATCTGAAATATGCGGATGTTTTGCAGAAGCTGCAGAAGAAGACGCATTTTATCTGGCTGCGCCGGAACCTGACACCGAAGAACCAGATTGCCATCCTGAATATGGGGCAGCCGGGCCTGAACTTCCAGGACGAGGCGCACAGGATTTACCCGCAAGGGGCAATTGCGTCGCATATCGTCGGCTTTACCGATATTGACGGACGCGGTTTGGGCGGGGTGGAGCGGAATTTCAACGCGTTGCTGGAGACCGGAACGCAGCCGCTCAAACTCACCATCGATATCCGGTTGCAGCACATCATGCGCCGTGAGCTGAACAAGGCGATCAGGGAATTCAGCGGTGTCGGCGGTGTCGGCGCGATCATGGATGTGAATACCGGCGAAGTTCTGGCCGCCGTCTCTGAGCCGGATTTCGACCCGCAATCGGTGGGTGAGGAAGATCGCCCGGCTTTGTTCAGTCGCCTGACGCAGGGCGTGTATGAAATGGGATCGACGTTCAAGATCTTTACGGCCGCGGCGATGATCGAGCTGAAAAATCCGGGCATGGGTCAGACCTTTGATGCGCGCGCGCCGATTGAAATCGGCGGATTCAAGATCAAGGATTACCACCCGGAAAATGCGTGGATCACGATCCCCGAGATTTTCATGGTGTCGTCGAATATCGGTGCCGCCCGCATGGCGGAGCAGATCGGCACGACCGGGCTTAGGCAGTTCTTTAAAGATGTCGGTCTTCTCGATCCGTTACAGATTGAAATTCAGGAAGTGGGGCGTCCGCTGGTTCCCAATCCGTGGCGTCCGATCAGTACGCTGACGGCGTCTTACGGTCACGGGATTGCGGTAACGCCGCTGCAGACGCTTGGGGCCGTATCCAGTGTGATCAATGGCGGGACGCTGGTGCATCCTACGCTGGTGATGGATAGCGATCTGTCGAAGAAAGATAAAAGCGGCAAGCATGTGGTGTCGGCGGAAACGTCGCACAGGATGCGGCAATTGCTGCGCCTTGTCGTGACCAACGGCACGGGGAAAAGCGCCGATGTTCCCGGCTTCCAGGTTGGCGGCAAGACAGGGACGGCGGAAAAGAATTCCGGCGGCAATTATAATCACAAGAGCCTGTTGTCGTCGTTCATCGGTGTGTATCCAATGAATGCACCGAAATACGCGGTGCTCGTCATGGTGGATGAGCCGAAGGGCACGAAGGCCAGCCACGGTTATGCGACAGGCGGCTGGGTCGGCGCACCGCCGGTGGGCCGGATTGTTGCGGCGATGGCGCCGGTCCTTGGTATCGTGCCGAAAGATATTCCGCATGAGCAGGATATGGCGACGCCGCTTCTGCCCTATATCAAAAACGGCCAGCCCGGGGAGAAGCATCTTGCATCTGTCGGCGTTGAGTAATCTTTATCACGGCGGGCCGGACCCGGAGATCAGCGGCGTCACGCAGGACAGCCGCAAGGTCCAGCCCGGATGGCTGTTCGCGGCAATCCCGGGGACGAAGGTTCACGGTAATGACTATATTGAAGCGGCAGTGAGGCAGGGTGCTTCGGTTATCCTGGCGGCGCGCGGCACGAAAGCCGCAGGCGTGCAGGTGATGGAGAGCGACAACCCGCGCCGCGACCTCGCGCTGATCGCGGCGCGGTTTTACCAGCACCAGCCGAAGATGGTTGCGGCGGTGACCGGAACCAACGGCAAGACATCGACGGTGCATTTCGCACAGCAGATATGGCAGTCGGCGGGGAAAATGGCGGTGAGCCTTGGCACGATCGGCGTTCAGGGCGCGGTCAATAAACCCGGATCAATGACGACGCCGGATGCCGTGGCGCTGCATGCCGCGCTTGCAGAGATGTCGCGTGCCGGTGTGACGCATCTGGCGATGGAGGCTTCGTCGCACGGTCTGGAGCAGCATCGCCTGGACGGTGTGAAAATTGCGGCGGCGGGGTTTACAAACCTGACGCATGACCATCTCGATTACCACGGCACGATGGATGAATATTACCGGGCCAAGGCGCGGTTGTTTGACCTGCTGAGCGATGATGGTGTGGCGGTGTTAAATGCCGATGTGCCGGAATTTGAAATGCTGAAGGCGCGGTGCGGGGAAAAACGCGTGGTGTCTTACGGTGTTGCGGGCAGGGATTTGCGCATGGTGTCGCGCGCGCCGGTTGCGGGTGGTCAGAAGGTGACGCTGGAGATTTTCGGCAAGCGTCATGATCTGCTGATTCCGCTAGTCGGGTCATATATGGCGATGAACGCGCTTTGTGCCTATGGGCTGGCGCAGGTGGATGAGCCGGGTGTGCTTGAAGCATTGCAGGGCGCGCCGGGGCGGTTGCAGGCGGTTGGCGGACATCCGGCGGGGGCGGCGGTGTACGTCGACTATGCGCATACGCCGGATGCGCTGGCGCGGGTTCTTGAGGCGCTCAGGCCGCATACACGGGGACGATTGATCTGCATTTTCGGTTGCGGTGGGGATCGCGATCCGGTGAAACGACCAATCATGGGGAGGATTGCAGCCGAAGGCGCGGACCTCGCGATTATCACCGATGACAATCCGCGCAGTGAAAAGCCGGAGGCTATTCGTGCGTCGATCCGTGCGGGCGCGGGGCCAGATGCCCTGGAGATCGGCGACCGGCGCGAGGCCATTGCCAATGGCGTTAAACAACTGAAAGACGGTGATGTTCTTGTCATCGCCGGGAAGGGCCACGAACAGGGCCAGATTTTTGCCGACCATACCGACCATTTCGACGATGTCGAAGAAGCCACTAATTTTATCAAGCACCTTGCAAAAGCACCTTAGAAAGACTGAATACATGTTCTCTAAAATCAAAAAACATTCATCTGACGTTATCTGGACCGCGAAAGATGCGGCTGCGGCGACGGACGGCAAAATCAATGGCGACTGGTCGGTGACCGGATTATCCATCGATACGCGCACGCTTCAACCAGGCGATCTGTTTATCGCCCTGAAGGGTGACAAGATGGACGGGCATGCCTATGTCGCGGAGGCGCTGGCCAAGGGGGCGGCGGCGGCGATGGTGCATTCGATCCCGCCAGGGGTACACAGCAGCGAGAAACTGCTGATGGTCGGTGATACGTTTACAGCGCTGCAGGATCTGGGGCGCGCGGCACGGGCGCGTACGGGGGCGAAGATTATTGCGGTGACGGGGTCGGTGGGAAAAACCGGCACTAAGGAAATGCTGGCCGCCGCGTTCGGTGCGTCGGGCCAGGCGCATGCCAGCAAGGGGAGTTTTAACAATCACTGGGGCGTTCCGTTTACGCTGGCCGCGATGCATGCAGGGTCTGATTTCGGGATTTTCGAGATCGGGATGAATCATGCGGGGGAAATAACGCCGCTGTCACAAATGGTGAAGCCGCATATTGCGATTATCACGACGGTCGAGGCTGTTCACTTGGAGCATTTCGGGACAGTCGAGAAAATCGCCGACGCCAAGGCGGAGATTTTTGACGGGCTGGACCATCACGGGATTGCGGTCCTGAACCGCGATAACCCGCATTTTGCACGGCTGAGCGCGGCGGCGAAGACGCATGGCGTTAAGGTGATGACGTTTGGCGAACATCCGGAGGCGGATGCGCGGCTGGAGGAGTGCCTGCTGGCGACCAACGGGTCACTCATCCGGGCGAATATTCTGGGACAGGAAGTGAAGTTTACACTGAAGAATGCGGGGCGTCACATTGCGCTGAATGCGCTTTCCGTACTGCTCAGCGTCGAGATTGGCGGCGGGAACCTGAAGAAGGCGATCCGCGACCTCGAGAAGATCGAGCCGCCTGCCGGACGTGGCAAACGGGAGAATATCAATGTCGGGGACCCAAAAAATCCGCTGACCCTATTTGACGATACTTATAATGCATCACCGGTATCGATGCAGGCGGCGTTCCGGGTGCTGGCCACGGTCGATCCGGGCCGCGGCGGGCGCAGGATTGCGTTCCTTGGCGATATGTATGAGCTGGGGGCCGATGCGGCGAGATTTCACCGGGAACTGAGCCTGCCGTTGCAGGCCGCGGGGGTCAATCTGGTTTATACCAGCGGGTCGCTGATGAAAAATCTTTATGACACGTTGCCGCCGGAATTGCGCGGCCATCACGAGGACGATGTGCAGAAGCTGGCCCAGATTGTACCTGATGTCCTGGTTCCGGGTGATGTTGTGCTGGTCAAGGGTTCAAGGGGCGGCGGGGAGAAGCCGCGCATGCAGGCGATTGTCGAGGCCGTGCGCAAGATGCCGCCGGTGAATGACAAGAAGCCGCCTAATGGGCCGAATTCTAACGGGGGGATGAAGAATGCTTTATAATCTGCTTGCGCCATATGCCGGGGATTTTCTCCTCTTTAACCTTGTCCGGTATCTGACCTTCCGCACGGGGTGCGCGGTTTTGACGTCGTTGATTTTGTGTTTCATCATCGGGCCGCGGATGATCCGTTGGCTGAGATCGAAGCAGGCGGAGGGACAGCCGATCCGTACCGACGGACCGGAGAGCCATTTCAAGAAGGCCGGAACGCCGACGATGGGCGGACTGATGATCCTGATTTCGGTGACGATCAGCACGCTGCTCTGGACCGACCTCAGCAATCCGTTCATGTGGTATGCGCTGCTTGTGATGATCGGGTTCGGGGCGATCGGGTTTATGGATGATTACCTGAAGCTGACCAAGAAGAATACAAAGGGTCTGCCGGGCAAGATGAAACTGCTGATCCAGTTCGTGATCGGGTCGGTTGCGACGATCGGTATTATGCACAGCCTGCCGCCGGATATTTCGTCGCATGTGGCGATTCCGTTCTTCAAGCATTTCTTTATCAACCTGTCGTGGTTCTTTATTCCTTGGGCGCTGGTGGTGATGATCGGGGCGTCGAATGCGGTCAACCTGACTGACGGGCTGGACGGGCTGGCGATCGTGCCGGTGGCGATTGTGGCATCATGTTTTGGATTGATTACTTATCTGGTCGGGAATGCCAATTTCTCCAATTACCTGCAGATTCCGTTTGTGCCGGGAACCGGGGAGCTGGCGATTTTATGCGGGGCGCTTGTAGGGGCGTCGATGGGGTTCCTGTGGTTCAATGCGCCGCCCGCAATGGTATTTATGGGTGATACGGGATCGCTGGCCATGGGCGGCGTGCTGGGGGCAATTGCGGTGATGACCAAGCATGAACTTGTGCTGGCGATTATCGGCGGATTGTTTGTGCTGGAAACTGTGTCGGTGATCGTGCAGGTGGTGTCGTTCAAGCTCACCGGCAAGCGCGTGTTTAAGATGGCACCGTTGCATCACCATTATGAGAAAAAGGGTTGGGCGGAGTCGACAGTTGTAATCCGGTTCTGGATTATTGCGATGATTCTGGCCCTGATCGGATTATCGACTTTGAAACTGAGATGATTGATTTAACGCGCTATGCCGAAACACTGAAGGGAAAGCCCGTGGCCGTTTATGGTCTCGGGCTTTCGGGCCTTGCCACGGTGCGGGCTCTGGTGGCGGCGGAGGCGCGGGTTTATGCGTGGGATGATGATGAGGCGAAGCGGATCGAGGCGGTGAAGATCGGGTCCGAGATCGATATGCTGGAAAATCTTGGCGGGTTTGCGGCGCTGGTTTTGTCACCCGGCGTGCCGCTACATTTCCCGAAGCCTCATCCGGTGGTGGAGCGGGCGCGGCGTGACGGGGTTGAGATTATCGGCGATGTGGAATTGCTGCACCGGGCACGGCTGGGGAAGAAAACCATCGGAATTACCGGGACGAACGGAAAGTCAACGACGACGGCGCTGATCGGGCATATCCTGAAATCCAGCGGAGTAAATGTCGCGGTGGGCGGGAATATCGGTACGGCGGTGCTGGAGCTGGAGGCGGCGGATATTTTCCTGATGGAGTTGTCGTCTTTTCAGCTGGATCTTTGTACGAGCTTTGCGCCGGATATCGCCGTGCATATTAGCCTGACGCCTGATCATCTGGACCGGCACGGTGATATGGACGGGTATGCTGCGGCGAAGATGCGGATTTTCAACGGGCCGGGGCGGGCGGTGATCGGCATTGATGATGAACCGTCACGCCGCATGGCAGCGCAGGTTGTGGATGAGGGCGAGCGCGATATCTATACAGTTTCTGTGATCGGGTCGGTCGATAAGGGTGTCGATGTCGAGGATGGTATTCTTTATGACGCGATGACGGGAGAGGCCGAGGAAATCGTCGACCTGAAAGCGTTTTCCAATTTGCCCGGCGTTCACAATCATCAGAATGCGGCGGTTGCCTATGCGGTTGCGCGGCTGGTCGGGTTGCCGTCCGGTTCTATTGTCGGGGCAATGAAGAGTTACCCGGGGTTGCCACACCGGTTGTTTACGGTGCGGACGATAAGCGGCGTTCCTTATATTAATGACAGCAAGGCAACCAATGCCGATGCGGCGGGGAAGGCCCTGGCCAGTTATGCTCATATTCACTGGATCGTCGGGGGGAAACCCAAAGACGGTGGACTGAGCGGGCTGGAGAATTTACTGCCGCATGTGAAGCAGGCTTATGTGATTGGCGAGGCGGCGGAAAGTTTTTCTGCCTGGCTGATCGCGCACAGGGTGATGGTGGAGAATTGCGGCACACTGGAGAAGGCGGTTGAGGCCGCGCACCGGAATGCGCAGAGTGACGGGCAGGGCGTGGTTTTACTATCCCCGGCGTGTGCGTCTTATGATCAGTTCAAATCGTTCGAACACCGTGGTGAGGTTTTCACCGGACTGGTGAAAGGGTTGGAAGAATGAGCAATATGTTTTCACGGACCGATAAAACCGTCTGGGGCCGCTGGTGGTGGACGATCGACCGCCGGATGCTGGGGGTGGTGATTTCACTGATGGTAATCGGGGTTTTGATGGTTGCTGCGGCCAGCCCCCCAGTGGCGACGCGGATCGGATTACCGCAGTTTTATTTTATTACGCATCATATCATGGTTCTGATTCCTTCCTTCCTTGTCATGGTTGCGATTTCACTTTGTGATCTGCGGACGCTGTGGCGGGTGTCGACGATCATCCTTGGGGCCGGGTTGCTTGCCATGCTGGTGGTTCTGCTGACGGGGATGGAGATCAAGGGGGCGCAACGCTGGCTGCAATTGCCGGGATTTTCGCTGCAGCCGAGTGAATTTGTGAAGCCCGCGTTCGCGGTTGTTGCGGCCTGGTTTATCTCTAAACAGAAAGACCGCCCGGAATTTCCGGGATACATGATTACCGGCGGGATATTTTTTGTGATCATTGCGTTGCTGTTGATGCAGCCGGATGTCGGGATGTCGATCGTGATGTTCTGCGTTCTGTGCGCTGAGGTTTTTCTTGCGGGATTTCCGATCTGGATCATGATCGGCGCAGGGGCGGTGGGCGTAGGCGTTTTTATAGCCGGGTATTTTACAATGGCGCATATGCGCACGAGGATCGACAGGTTTCTGGACCCAGGACACAATGATACCTTTCAGATTGACAAAGCGATGGACGCCTTCCGGCATGGTGGACTGTTTGGGACGGGTCCGGGGCAGGGAACGGTGAAGCTGACCATTCCCGATGCGCATGCGGATTTTGTTTTTGCGGTGGCGGGTGAGGAACTGGGTTTTGTTTTCCTTGGGTTACTATTGCTTCTTTTTGCTTATATTATTCTGCGCGGACTGAACCGGGTGATGGATAGCGACAATCTGTTTGTTATCCTCGCGACGGGTGGATTGCTGGTGGAATTCGGTATTCAGGCGATGGTTCATATTTCATCGAATTTGCACCTGATCCCGACCAAGGGTATGACGCTGCCGTTTATTTCTTATGGCGGTTCTTCTTTACTGGCGGTGTCGGTAACGATGGGGATGGTGCTGGCGCTTACACGCCGCTTGCCGAAAACGTCGATTTCACGGTCTTCACCGGCCGCGCGCCTTGGAATGGGTGGCGGCCATGGCGGGACAGGTTTAACTCAGGTATGATGTGATCATGGAAAACGAAACAAAAAAATTAATTCTCCTCAGTGCCGGCGGGACCGGGGGACACATGTTCCCGGCTGCGGCCCTGGCCAAGGATTTGCTCTCGCGCGGATTTGATGTGCAACTGGTCACGGATGTGCGGGGCAAGAAATTCACACAGGATTTCGGCAGTATTCCAATCACGATCGTGAAGGCGGGAACGCTGGGGTCTGGGCTGATGGGCAAGCTGTCCGGTGTGGCGGGTCTGGGGCTTGGCGTACTGCAGGCGCGGACACTGGTTGATAAGCTTAAGCCCGCGGTGGTTGTTGGATTTGGCGGGTATCCTTCCTTTCCGGCGGTTTTCGCGGCGCAAAGGAAAAAGATTCCGACGATCATTCATGAGCAGAATGCGATTTTAGGGCGCGCGAATTCCATGCTGGCGTCGAAGGCGGACAGGATTGCGTTATCAATGTCGCATATCCATGGTCTGGACGAGTCCGATGTGTCGCGCGCAACGGTCACCGGAAATCCGATCAGGGAAGATATTGCGGCGCTGTATTCGCGGCCCTATCCGGTGATGCAGCCGGACGGGGTGATGCGTATTCTGATCATGGGCGGGTCGCTTGGCGCGCATGTGTTTTCGGATATTGTTCCAAAGGCGTTCGCCAAATTGCCGCCGGCGTACCGGGCGCGGCTGGACATTGTGCAGCAATGCCGTCATGACGATCTGGAATCAGTGCGCAATGCCTATCAGAAGGCTGAAATCCGGGCCGAATTGCATGAATTTATAAACGTGCCGGAAAATCTCGCCTCAACCCATCTTGTCATTGGTCGGTCCGGGGCAAGCACCGTGGCGGAAGTGACGACATCGGGGCGCCCGGCGATTTTTGTCCCCTATCCGCATCACGAGGATCAGCAGCAGAAGGTCAACGCCGATGCGGTTGCGGATGCGGGCGGAGCATGGGTGATGACCCAGAACGGATTTACAGAGGAAGCACTGCTGGCGCGCATTGAAACCTTCCTGCAGAACCCGGAGACTTTGTTCAGGGCAGCGGAGAATGCGCGGAGTATCGGCAGGCCTGATGCGGCGCGGAGGCTTGGCAATCTTGTCACCGCGATTGCAAGCGGCTGGGATCGCAATACAGGCAAAACGCCCGAGCCAATTATTACGAAAGAAAGCTAAGCCTTAAGCGAGGCCCGGAGCCGGTGTACGCTTGTACGCTCCGGCGTAAACAATATCCGGGGCAATGATGTGCGGTTTTTCCGTCATCAGTTTCTGGGCGTTTTTATTGTAGTTCTCGGAAAGGTGCAGAATTCCTTCGGGGTCCGGGTTTCTGCCTCTGTCGAGGCCGATCACGTTGCCCCTGTGGCGGAAGAAGCCCAGCCAGGAAACGGGATCAAGCTCCATACGCAGATCAGTGAGATTGTTTTTGAGGTGATTTTTTGCAGCGTCAACGTCCCGTGCATTGTCGTTGAAAATGTTTTTCAGTCCGCGGTTGGCAATGCCCAGATCGGCAAGGACTGTGCCCTTTACGCCATATTTTGCGGCAATATAGTTCGCATGCAGCGTGCCAAGCGAAAAGCCGACAACCTCAACCGATTTCACATCGGGGTTGTTGATGGTGTCGAGATAAATTTTTTCAGCAAACGGAGTCTGCCAGTTCTTTGCACCGGTTATCAGGGACTGGGCCGCCGTAAAAGCATCGCGCAGGAATCCTGTGCGGCCATTGCCTTCATTTTTAAAAGGAACATCCATGCCCTTGTAAAGAATGACGGCGTGGCCTTGTGACCTGTCGATCATGACATCGGCGTAGAACCCGGTTCGTTTATCTTCAAGATGGGCGAGTTTTTCCAGAGCCATAAGGCTGCCGTCATGGGCCAGAACAGTGACAGAATCTTGGTGTTTTTTACCGTAGTGCAGACTGTACAGAGCAGGCGCGGCGAGAGGATTAATCCCGTTGAAATCATCTGACATGATGCGGTCTGATTGAGCCATGTAATAGTCATAACATTCAATGGTTAATATGTTATTAATTTGTAATCAAGGGAATGCTCATATTTCCTTAAAAGATTGGTTTTGAAGCTTTCCAATCCTGTTTTCATAAGCATAGCTGATTTTCTTTCATAGTTTTCAGGGCTTTGTGGCATAAAGGCGCTATGCGCACCATTCCTCTCGACATTGGCACCCTTCATTTTATCGGCATTGGCGGTATCGGCATGTCCGGGATTGCAGAAGTTCTGCACGATCTTGGGTATGCGGTGCAGGGTTCGGATCTGTCGGAAAGCGGGAATGTGCAGCGTCTCCGCGCCAAGGGCATATCCATTGCCGTCGGGCATGACGGCAAAAATCTCAAGACACAGGATGACGACGGGCCTGCGGTGGTGGTGATTTCATCGGCGGTGAAGGCCGATAACCCGGAACTGATCGCGGCCAGGGAACAGCAATTGCCGGTGGTGCGCCGCGCCGAAATGCTGGCCGAGCTGATGCGCCTGAAATGGGCGGTGGCAATCGGGGGCACGCACGGGAAGACCACGACGACATCGATGGTCGGCACGATGCTGGAAGAAGGACAATTTGACCCGACCGTCATCAATGGCGGGATCGTGAATGCGTATGGCACGAATACGCGCCTTGGCCAAAGTGACTGGATGGTGGTGGAGGCGGACGAGAGTGACGGCACATTTACGCGTCTGCCCGCAACGATCGTCGTCGTCACGAATATGGACCCCGAACATATGGAACATTACGGGTCATTCGATAATGTGCGCGAAGCGTACCGGCAGTTTGTTGAAAATATTCCCTTCTATGGTTTTGCCGCAATGTGCCTCGACCACCCGGAGGTGCAGAATTTAGTGGCGACGATTACGGACCGGCGTGTGATTACCTACGGGTTCAACCCTCAGGCCGATGTGCAGGCGCAGAACGTGACCTTCAAGAATAATGTGGCGACGTTCGATGTGGTGTTTGCACCGTGGCTGAATGAGGGTGAGGCGCTGGAAATTGAACAGGTAAGCCTGCCGATGCTCGGGCTGCACAACGTGCAGAATTCACTGGCGGCGATCACCGTGGGGCATGCGATGGGTATGCCTCCGGCGACGATGAAGCAGGCCCTCGGTAAATTTACAGGCGTGAAGCGCCGCTTTACGCGAACGGGCGAGAGTAACGGCGTTACGGTGATTGACGATTACGGACATCACCCGGTAGAGATTGCGGCAGTTCTGAAAGCCGGACGCATGGCGGTGGCGGATACGGGCGGGAAAATTATCGCCGTGTTCCAGCCGCATCGATATTCACGTTTGTCCAGCCTGTTTGATGATTTCTGCAATTCCTTCAACGATGCGGAAGTTGTGATTGTGGCCGATGTTTATGCGGCAGGCGAGCAGCCTGTCAAGGGTGCGGATAAGAAGCATCTGGTTGAGGGCATCAGGCATCACGGTCACCGCAATGTGCAGGCTTTAAGCGGTCCGGACGCGCTGCCCGTTATGATCGCCAAGATGGCGGAGCCGGGAGATTACGTGATTTGCCTCGGGGCCGGGAATATCACGCAATGGGCTTATGCGCTGCCGGAACAGCTCGATACACTTCTTCCTGAGCGTCAGAAGGCAAAAGTCTGATGAGCTGGGTTCTTCTTTCCCTGCTGGCCCCGATGCTTTTCGGGACGGCCAGCCTGGTCGATGATTATATGTCGCGGCAACCCTTTAAGAACAAAGCATTCCTGTATGTCTTTGCCGGCGGCATTTTTCTTCTTGTTCCAGCCATGGTGATTTATGTCCTTCATCCCGAGGCGCGGGTCGTGCCGTTGGGGGATGCACTGAAGATGGTGGGGATGGGGGCGGTTATGATGACCTCCTTTATCAGTCTTTATATTTTCTCGATACAACGTTCAGGGGCAGCGATTGTCGTTCCGGTGTTGCAGACGATCCCGGCGTTCGTGTTTCTGGGCGGATATCTGTTTATGGGGGAGACGGTGAGTGCGGGTAATCTGGCGGCCTGCGTGGCGATCATGCTGGCGGCGGTGGCGATTACATGGGATTTCAATACCAGGGTGATAAACATAGGTAGTCTTGCATTGATGATTGCGGCATCGTTCGGGATTGCCGGTTATATGCTCTGCGCCCGGTTTTTCACTGAGGTCTATGACCCCTATATCATTCTGGCCCATGTCTGGAGCGGCTTTGGCGGGGTGTGCCTTGTCATGATGCTGATTATGAGGTCATGGACCGCGGATCTGCTGCAAATGGTCGCGCGGGAGCCGAAAACCATTCTGAGCGGCCTGGTGGCGCAGGCGGTATGCCAGACGTTTGGTGAGCTTTGCCTCGTTCATGCCTTGCAACGCGCGCCCGCCGCAGGATTGGTGCAGACAATCAGCGGGATACAGCCAGCCTATATCCTGCTGTTCTTCGTCCTTGCCGGATATTTAATTCCATCTGTCTATGACAGAGTGCTGTTTGACCGGGTTCTTGCGTGGAAGGCCGGATGCATTATTATTCTCTTTGCCGGTGTCGCGGCGATTTCATTGTAGGACGATTATGACGAAAGCTTCTCTCAATCTTCAAGAACTCCCCCTTGTGCGCGGGCGTTATACCGAGAACGCTCCGCTTGGCGAAGTGGGCTGGTTCCGCGCGGGCGGCACGGCGGAGGTGTTGTTCAAGCCGGAGGATAAAGAGGATCTGGTAGAATTTCTGACGCAATGTCCGGCGGACATTCCGGTGACGGTGCTGGGGGTTCTTTCCAATACGATTATCCGTGATGGTGGCGTACGCGGTGTCGTGATCCGTCCGGGACGGGAGTTTGCCAATATCGATGTGATCGATGATGTGACGGTGTCGGTCGGGGCGTCGGCGATTGATGTGAATGTGGCGAAAGTTGCGGCTGAGGCCGGGATTGCAGGACTGGAATTTTTATCCGGCGTGCCGGGATCGATCGGCGGGGCGCTGCGGATGAATGCCGGGGCCTACGGGACGGAGACGAAGGATGTCCTGATCGAGGCGGAGATCATAACGCGGCAGGGGCAGGCGTTGCGCATGCCTGTTGCGATGATGGGAATGGGTTATCGGCATTCCAATGTGCCGGAGGATTATATTTTTACCGGTGCGGTTCTGCGCGGGCAGCGTGGCGACAGGGAGAAGATTGAAGCGCATATTGCCGAGATCAAGGCCAAACGGTCGGAAACGCAGCCGATCAAGGCGCGGACGGGCGGATCGACATTTGCCAATCCGAAATCGGCGGAACTGGCAGCGGCGGGATTGCCGGAAGGGTTGAAGGCATGGCAGCTGATCGACCGGGCGGGGGGCAGGGGTCTCACCATCGGCGGGGCGCAGATGTCGGAACTGCATTGCAATTTCATGATCAATACCGGAACGGCGACGGCTTCGGACCTTGAAATGCTGGGTGAAGAAATCAGGCGGCGGGTCGAGGAAAAGACTAAAATCATGCTGCGCTGGGAAATCAAACGTATTGGTGAGGCGGTTTCGTCTTCATAGTTCCTGCCCGTCGTCATGCCTTACGAAGTCTGGAGTATCGTGCTGATCGGCCTTTGCAAGGTCCGTACAACGCGGTACAATAAAGGCAGATAACGCAGGGAGATTCATAATGAGCAAGAAAGTTGCCTTACTGATCGGTGGAACCTCAAGCGAACGCGAAGTGTCGCTGATGAAGGGCAAGCACATCGAGAAGGCTCTGCTGGAAAGCGGCTATGACGTAAAGGTGATTGATTTCACCGGTGATCTCAACAAACTCATTTCCGAGCTGACACCCCGTCCGGATGTCGTGTTCAATAATCTTTATGGCCGTGGCGGTGAAGACGGCGTGATCCAGGGGTTCCTGGAAATGCTGGCGGTTCCTTATACGCATTCTGGTGTCACCGCATCGGCGATTGGCATGGACAAGACGGCGACCAAAATTATGGCTGTGTCTGTCGGTGTGCGGGTGTCGCCGGGTATCGTGGCACCGAAGGCGGATATTCTGGCCGAAACCGTGATGGCGCGGCCCTATGTGGTAAAGCCGATCAACGAAGGGTCAAGTGTTGGTGTGCGGATCATCCTTGAGGGTGAGAACCAGATGCCGATTGACGAGGCAACCTGGACGTTTGGTGAAACGGCGCTGGTTGAGAAATTCGTACCGGGCCGTGAAATTCATGTGGCCGTTCTGGACGGCAAGGCACAGAGCGTGACGGAGATTCTGTTTCCGGGGCGGTTCTTCGATTACGACGCGAAATACAGCGATAAGCGCACTGAACTGGTGACCCCTGCGGTTGTGCCGGAAATCGTGGCGAAGACGGCCAAGGAATTTGCGGAGAAAACCTATGCAGTCTTAGGCTGTTCCGGTCTGGCGCGTTGCGATTTGCGTTATGATGATTCCAAACCGGGCGCGGATGGGGTATATTTGCTGGAGATCAACACCATGCCGGGACTTTCGCCGGGATCGGTCGCCGTGGTCCAGCCGGAATCCCTCGGCATGTCTTATGTTCAACTCTGCGCTCATCTTGTGGAAACAGCCCGATGCCACGCGTCAAATCCAAAGGCGGAACCCGCCGAAGCTCCGTCGTCGCCCGCAGCCAAAGGCAGGCAAAAGCTTTTCGCCTGAGCCGTGGTTTAAAACGCGTTCTTCTGTTTACTTCATTGTTTCTGGCCCTGTTATGGGGGGCGGCCTGGGTATCGTCGAGCGGTATCATCGGACGCGCCCAGGATAACGTGGCGAACGGTTTTTACCGTATGACAGCGCGCAATGGTTTTGCGGTCAGGGATATCCTGGTGGAGGGACGCCAGAATGCCGATACTGAAGTGCTGCTGGGGTTGATCCATGCCGAGCGTGGCGATCCGATCTTTGCATTCAATCCTGCGACCGTGCGCGAAAGCCTTGAGAAGGAATCCTGGATTGCGCAGGCGCGGGTCGAGCGTCGTCTGCCCGGCGTAATTTTTGTGTCGATAGTCGAACGCAAGCCGTTTGCTCTGTGGCAAAGTCAGAACAAGGTGAAGCTGATCGACGCGGACGGGATTGTGATCAGTGATGTGAAGAGGGAAGTGGCGCGGTTCAGTAATCTGCCGCTGGTCGTCGGGGCCGGGGCGGAGAAGAAGGCGGCGTCGCTGCTCGACCTGATGGCGGCGGAGCCTGTCGTCATGGAGCGCATGGTGGCGGCGATGTATGTCGGTGACCGACGCTGGGATTTGCGGCTGAAAAACAATATTACGGTGCGCATGCCTGAGGAGGATCTTTCCGTGGCGCTGCGCCGCTTGGCCGAGGCGCAGGAGAAAGATGCGCTTCTCGACAAACCGCTTGATACGATTGATTTGCGGGAGCCGGGACGGATCGTGATCCGTACCAGGCCGGATGCCGAAGCACAGGATTATAAGGTCAGTTATCAGCCGGATAAGGCGATTTAGACATTCCTTCCCAGAATAGAAAAGGGCGAAGCTATGCGGCTTCGCCCTTTTTGTTGATTATTTGGCTGTTGCGCCGCCCTGCGCTCCGCCATTTTGCGGAAGGGGCAGTGGTGGGGCTGAGCCTTGTCCAGGACCAGCGCCGGTTTGTTGCTGAGGCGGGGGCGGAGGCGGAGGACGGTCATTCCCACTTGAGAAATGCGGGGGCGGGGGAGGCGGGGCACCCGTATCTGAGGGCGGATCGCCGAAACCGTCATGTCGGGGTGGAGGCGGAGGAGGCGGCGGTAAGCCTGCCTCGGACGAGGGCGGTGCGCCTGATTTGTCGGCTGGCGGCGGAGGGGGTGGCCGGGCGCCGGGGGGAGGGCCGGGCGGATGGCCGCCGCCAGCGCCGGGACCGCCGGCATGGGCGGCGGGTGTTGCGGTATCGGCGGCATGGACATCGGTTGACGCAAGCAGAAGCGGCATAGCCATGAAAGCGGCGAGCGCCGTGGTCTGGAGTAATTTACACATTCGGTTTGACCTATGTTTTTTAAACGCAGCTCGTGAAAGCCCCTTACCGATTATAGGGGCGCATTATTGATAAGACTTTAAGGTGTGGATTCTTGCTATTTTCTGCATCTGTGCTCAAATAGGAGGATCACAACGGGCGCCGCCCCTTTTCCTGTATCAAGTCATTGAAATGAAACAAAAATTCAGGCCGAAAGGCTCCGTTATCGCTGCGCTGGATATCGGCACGACCAAGATTTCGTGCTTTATCGCGCGTATGAGCGACGATGAAGGCGGGTATGAGGTGGTCGGCGTCGGCCATCAGGCTTCGGCGGGGATCAAGGGCGGAACGGTTGTGGACCTCGAGGCGGCGGAAACCGCCATTCGCCAGACTGTGCATGCGGCGGAGAATATGGCGGCGGAAACGATGAAGGGATATCCCTTGCGCGATGTCGTCATCAACGTGCCGGGCATTCATGCGCAGTCCCATCATTTCAGCGCCGATATCGATGTGCTTGGGCATGAGGTGACGGACCAGGACATCCGCCGGGCTCTGGCGCGTGCGCAGGATCAGAGTTTATCGCCGGACCGTGATATGGTGCATACCATCGCGGCGGGCTATGTGATTGACGGCCATGCCGGTGTGCGCGACCCCCGCGGAATGTTCGGGCAGTCGATGCAGGTGGATATTCACCTGGTCACCGGGGATTCCGGCGCGTTGCGTAATATTGCGACCTGTATCGAGCGCAGCCACCTGGACATCGCGGCGATGTGCGTTTCGCCTTACGCGGCGGGGCTTTCATCGCTGGTTGAGGATGAGATGGATCTGGGATGCACCGTCATCGATATGGGCGGCGGTGTGACATCGATGGCGGTGTTTCAGGCCGGAAAGATGATTTATTCCGATGCTATCCCGGTCGGCGGACAGCACGTGACCAGCGATATTGCGCGCGGCCTGACCACGTCGATTGCGCAGGCGGAGAGACTGAAGACTCTCTATGGCAGTGCGATGGGATCGACCAACGATCAGAACGAACTGATAGATGTGCCGCAGGTGGGGGAGGATGAGCATTCCAGCCCGAACCATGTGCCGCGTTCCCTGCTGATCGGAATTATCCAGCCGCGGGTGGAAGAGATTTTCGAACTGGCGCGGGCGCGTTTGCAGGATAGCGGCCTTGGGCCATCGACGGGGCGGCGTGTCGTCCTGACCGGCGGGGCCAGCCAGTTGCCCGGTCTGCGCGATCTGGGGCAGATGGTCCTCGATAAGCAGGTGCGGCTTGGGAAACCGATCCGTCTGACGGGCGTGCCGGAATCCGTGACGGGGCCGGCCTTTGCCACGACGGCCGGGTTGCTCACCTATATTACGGAGCGCAGCGATGAAATGCCGACCCAGGTGATGATTCAGGCGGAACCGGAAAATTTAATGCAGCGCATCCGGTTATGGCTGCGTGAAAACTGGTAAGATATTAATAAGACTCAATAGATATCAGGGGCGACCATGAGTGATTTAAGCAGCGATGATTTTCGTGATCTGAACGACGCCTATAATATCCTGAATCGCAGCCCGGCCGAGCGCAGACAGGCCCTGATTTATTTTTTACGATCAGGCTCGGTCGGCACTTTTCACCAGCGTGTCGGCATCATCCGTCATCATGAACCGGATTTTATCCTTGATCTGCATAAGGCCGATCTTATGAATGCGTCGTTATGGAGCGTCAATCTCGCCAATGCCAACCTGCAGAGGGCGCAGATGGGCTGGGCGGATCTGAAACATGCCATTCTGACCGGTGCCGATTTTAGCGGTGCAATCCTTATGGGCGCGGATCTGCGCGGGGCGCATCTCAACAGGGCTGTTTTTGCAGGCGCGGATCTGCGCGGGGCAAATCTTGAAGGGGCTTCGCTGACAGGGTGTGATCTGTCTACAGCCATCCAGGGGGGGATTCCTCCGGAGATGGTGAAAGAGAATCCCAATTACCGCAAACCCGCACCACCCAGAATACAGAAAGATGACGATGATGGCCCGGCACCAGGCAGCCTGGCGGAAGGGTTGTCTTCTGCCAGCTATTCCGGGCCGCAGCGCGATTACGGCGGTGGAGCGAAGGCAGGCGGCGAAAAGGGGCCAAACCTTGCCGAACAGGCCCAGAAACAACAGGAAGAAGCCCGCGCCAAGAAAAAGGCCGATCTGGGGAAATTCCTGAAAAAGAAAAAGCAGACAGAGAAATTCTTCGCCAAGAAAAAAACCGATCAGAAGAAGTTCCTGGAAAAGAAGAAGCAGAACGAGATGGCCTATAAGCGCAAGCAGGAAGAAGCCAAGCGTAAAAAGTAGCGGCGTGTAAAAACATGCCCGAACAGCAACGCAAACAGGGGTGATTTGCGCGCACAGAGTCATCCCCCGAACGATCCACGTTAAAGATCTTTGAATCCATTCACAGAATCAGCACTTATCCACAGAAAACGACTTGGTGACTCTAGTCGAATCAAGGGGTTGCTGAAACAATCCCAAAACATGAGTCGGATGAGTCACTTAGCGGATCCGATTCACAGAAAACATAAAAGAAAACTGAACAGGAAAACGGCTTTAAGCCACGAGAAATGGGTTTTTTTAGTTTGAGGCCCCTTTCACGGCGGAATCAAGTCACATAGAATCGTGAACGTACACACACGGAGGTCTTCACACACCATGATCAACGTCAGAATGCAGCATAAAGAGGTTAAAAAATTGTCACCTAAAATTACGGTCGTCGGAGTCGGCGGCGCAGGCGGTAACGCCGTTAATAATATGATCACCTCTAATTTAGAGGGTGTGGAGTTCGTTGTGTGCAACACCGATGCGCAGGCATTGGAAGGTTCGCTCTGCGAAAACAAAATCCAGCTGGGCATGACCGTTACCGGCGGCCTGGGTGCAGGGGCAAGACCGGAAGTCGGTCGTGCGGCTGCGGAAGAATCCATCGAGGAAGCGGTTCAGCTGATCGAGGGTTCGAACATGGTGTTCATCACCGCCGGTATGGGTGGCGGTACGGGAACGGGTGCGGCACCGGTTATTGCGCGCGCCTGCCGTGAAAAAGGAATTCTGACGGTTGGTGTTGTCACCAAGCCGTTCCACTTCGAAGGCACTCTGCGCATGAAAATGGCGGAAGAGGGCATTCGCCAGATGCAGGAATATGTCGATACATTGATCGTCATTCCAAACCAGAACCTGTTCCGCATCGCCAACGAAAAAACCACTTTTGCCGAAGCTTTCAAAATGGCTGATGGTGTTCTGCAGGCTGGCGTTCGCAGCGTCACCGACCTGATGGTTCGTCCGGGCCAGATCAATCTCGATTTCGCCGATATCCGCACGGGTATGATGGAGATGGGCAAGGCAATGATCGGTATGGGCGAAAGCATGGGCGACCGCCGTGCGGTCGAAGCTGCTGAAGCCGCGATCAACAACCCGCTGCTCGATGATATTTCGATGAAGGGCGCACGCGGCGTCATCATCAACGTCACCG
Source organism: Micavibrio sp. (assembly GCA_028290825.1). Taxonomy (GTDB): domain Bacteria; phylum Pseudomonadota; class Alphaproteobacteria; order Micavibrionales; family Micavibrionaceae; genus Micavibrio. Next base: position 21,473 of record JAQGJB010000114.1, on the reverse strand, counting down.
GCGGCAGCGACATGACACTGTTTGAAGTCGATGAGGCCTGCAACCGTGTCCGTGACGAAGTCGATCCGAACGCAAACATCATCTTCGGTGCGACATTCGACGCCGCAATGGAAGGCATTATGCGCGTATCCATCGTTGCAACAGGGATTGATGTTGCCGAGGCTCGCCGTACAACGGGAAACTTGTCGTCCAGCATGCTGAACGTGCTCACGAGCGCACAGCAAAACGAGCGTAAGCTGGAACGCAATCGCCCAAACACAGTTAACGAAGTTGAAGCGGCACCGGTGACACGCAATGTGTCCGCTCCGGTAACGGCTCCGGTTCAGCACAATGTAACGTCAGCCCGCAGCAGCATGCCGCTCCCGACCGGGACAGCCTATGCCGGTGCAGCCGCACGTAAGATTGAAGAGCCGGTTTATGTCGAGGAAGAAGTTGCCCCGGTACAGAACTACGTCCAGCAGCAAACTTTCCATCAGCAACAGGCGCAACAACAGGCCATGCGCGGTACGCGGTATAATGACTCGTTCATTCCACCGGCACCGATCGAAGCTCCGCAGCAACAGCCGGTGAGCAGTTATGCTCCGCAGGTTGGCGCTCCGGTGCAGACGCAGGTTGAGATGCCAGTCCAGACACAGGCTTCACAGGGTGGTTATGCCCTGCGTCCGCCGGTTCCGGCAGCGGCACCAGTGCAAAAGAGCCGTGCTGCGTCACTGTTCGAACGTTTTACACAAGGGCTTCGTCATGAAGAAGACGAGTCCGGGGAGACGTCAGGCGAGACAACATCGGGTGGTAACACCGGTGGTCTTCGTGCTCCGTCCCGTCAATCATCCTATCAGGCCCCGCAACAGGGCAGCCTGAACATCGATGCGCCAGTGGCTACACGCCCCGCCGCACAGATGGATGAGGAGATTGATATTCCAGCATTCCTCCGTCGCCAAGCCAACTGAACCGCCGAGGAACGGTTCAAACTTAAGGGGAGCCACTGGCTCCCCTCTTTTTTTGCCTGTTAGGCTGATTAACGGGGGGCTGGTGCCGGCTTCATTTCAACGCCCACATGCTGGCTGAAATAGCTGAGGCTTTTTTCGCTCATCATGCCTTTGATTTTTAGGACAACTTCCAGCCCGCCTTGCGGATGATCCAGATACACAGAGTCGCCGGTGATGCTGCGGACAACGCTTTTGTGGGTGATGACGGTGCCCCAGTTTTCTTCATGCAGGGGCTTCGCGCCAGCGATAAGGCGCGGACGGTAGCCTGCTTCGAAAAGCCTCTCATACGCAATTTTTGCCGAGATGGTGGAGGATTGCTTTGGGCGACCGAATTTCTCTTTGGACATGGGATCCCTTTCTCCAGCTGTTTTTTAGATTATAGCACAATGAACTTTCAGAAGACCCGAAAAAGAAAGAATTGATCAACTTGGCAGAGAGTAAAATATTGTTTTATATCAATGGGTTATAAATGTAACACAGCGCAATAAAGAGTGATTGGTTTTGGAAATGAACCGCGCTTATATTCAATTCATAGAATACAGGTGAATCCGTAATATTTTCAGGCGCTTAAAGTAAATGCAAACCACCCTTCTGAATACCATCAGCTGCACCGGCATCGGCCTTCACTCAGGCGCCGATGTTACGCTCACCCTGCGCCCTGCGCCGGTGGATCACGGGATTGTGTTTGTGCGTATGGATCTTGCGGGTGATAATGTCATTCCTGCGCTGTATGACCGTGTGGTTGATACGCGCCTTTGCACCGTTATCGGCAACGATGCGGGTGCTACCGTCGGTACGATTGAACACCTGATGTCCGCGTTGCGCGGGTGCGGTATTGATAACCTGATCATTGAGCTTAACGGGCCGGAAGTGCCGTTGATGGACGGCAGCGCCGAGCCTTTCGTTGCCCTCATCGAAAAATCCGGGACACGTGAGCAACCGATGCCGCGCCGCGCCATTCAGGTTCTGAAAGAAATCGTTGTTGAAGAGAACGGCAAGATCGCCCGCCTGTCCCCGTCGAACGGTTCTATTTTTGGTGGCGAAATTGAATTCGCCCACCCGTCGATCGGCAGGCAGAAATATGAAACACGCCTGGTGAACGGGAATTTCCGCCATGACATCGCATCGGCGCGCACGTTCGGTTTCGCGCATGAGGTTGAAGCGATGCGCAAGGCCGGCCTCGCCCGCGGCGGATCGCTGGATAATGCGATTGTGCTGAGCGAAACTGCGGTGCTGAATATCGAAGGTTTGCGTTTCGATGATGAATTCATCCGTCACAAATTGCTGGATGCGATTGGCGACCTGTATCTGGCAGGCGGTCCGATCCTTGGCGCCTATGACGGGTTCAAGGCCGGTCATGCGATGAATAACGCGGTGCTGCGCAAGCTTTTCGCTACGCCGGATGCCTGGGTCATGGTTGACATGTTTGTCGAACTGGATGACAGCAATGCGGCCAAGGCTGCGCTGCTTTCTATTCCCGATGCGGAAATGGCTGCGGCTTAACCCTCATTCTCTTGACTTCGTTTTGACCGGTGTGGTTTAGTCGCCGCCATGCCCATTCCCTATGTTTCAGAACAGGCCGTTCGTGCGCCGGATATCTTTGACGAGATCCGGGCGGGGTTCCGTTTCGTTGCCGACCAGGCCGTTTATGTGCGCATCCGCGAGGACCGGCTGACGGAATATGCGCTGTCGCTGCAACCCCGGCCGCCATCAAACACGCTGGATGCCGGGCATCATTTTGTATCGGATAATGCGGAAGAGCTGGCGGCCTATATATTGTGCCTGGAGGCGGTGAATTTCGGCTCCGGGTATGAGGATGATCTGGTTCGTGACGGGTGGGTGCTGGTCGACCGGTCGATTTACTACACGGTATCGACGGCATTGAAGCAATCGTTTGAAGGCGACGGGGCATGGACTGCGATGCGCCTGATGCGGATGACCGGGGATGATATGATTCGTATCTTCCATTTGCCCGACAGTCCGGCGGGCAGGACTCTGGCGCAATTGTTTGCTGTGTCCCTGAATGAGCTGGGGCAGTATCTTTCTGAGCATTGCGATGCTTCGTTTATGACCCTGATCAATTCGGCGCAGGGGAGCGCAGGGTTGATGGTTGCGACGCTTGTGAACATGCCGGGTTTTGCGGATATTGCCGATTACTGCGGGCGCAGAATTCCTATTCTGAAACGGGCGCAGATTGCGGTGGCCGATCTGGAACTCGCCTTTGCAAAGACGGGGCGCAGCCTGTTCAGCGGTCTTGACCGCCTGACCATCTTTGCCGATTGCGGATTACCGCATGTGTTGCATCTGGACGGGGTTCTCCAGCTGCAGCCGGAGCTGGCGGCGCGGATCGAGGCGGGAATGTTTCTCCGCGCAGGGTCGGACGAGGAGGTCGAGTTGCGGTGCTGTGCCGCCGAGGCGGTGGAGCGGATTGCCGTGATCAAGGGGATGCGCGTCGTCGATATAGACCATCTGCTGTGGCATCGTTCGGTTGAGGATGAGAAATACCTCGCTAAACCGATGCACCGTACATTGACACGGTTTTATTAAACATAATCTTCTTTTTGTTGGCGCATAACCGGGCGGATTTCCGTGCGGACTCTTTCTTTTCGGTCCCAGTCGCGGTATTCATAAAGGTCAGTTTTCACCACGGGTTTTAAGCATGCAAAAGTTTTTACCGCTTCTTTTTGTTCTGGCTCTGTTCACGGCAGGGTGCGCGTCCGACGACAAGGACAAGAAGCTTCCCGATCAGCCGGTCGAAGTCCTTTACAACAAGGCTGCGGCGTCGATGGACAAGAAAGAATTTAAACAGGCGGCAAGCCAGTTTAATGAGGTCGAACGTCAGCACCCTTATTCCGAATGGGCGGCGCGGGCGCAGCTGATGGCGGCGTATGCACAGTACCAGAATCAGCAATATGACGAGGCGACGATCGGCCTCGACCGGTATATGGAACTGCATCCCGGTGCGAAGGATATCGATTATGCGCTTTACCTGAAGGCGCTTTGTTCCTATGAGCAGATCAGCGATGTCGTGCGCGACCAGCAGATGACAAAAGATGCGCTTGCGGCGCTGGAGACACTGATCAACCGTTATCCGGACAGTCTTTACACCCGCGATGCGATTTTGAAACGCGACCTGACACTCGATCACCTTGCGGGCAAGGAGATGGAAATTGGCCGTTACTACCTCAACCGCGGCGAAACGAATGCGGCGATCAACCGGTTCCGTTCGGTGATCAAGGATTACCAGACAACGACCCATGTGCCGGAAGCGCTGGAGCGTCTGGTGGAATGCTATATCACACTGGGCCTCAAGGACGAGGCTTTGCGCGTTGCGGCGGTGCTGGGGCATAATTACCCCGGCAGCAAATGGTATGAGCAATCTTATAAGCTGATGGATGACGGTCAGCGCGCCAAGCTGAAGAACAGTCAGTCGTTTATCGACAAGACCGTCAATTCACTCCTCAAACCGGATTAAGGTGACGGGTTTATGCTTGCCGGGTTATCGATCCGCAATGTTGTCCTGATCGAGCAGCTGGATATCCAGTTTAGCCAGGGCTTTTGCGCGCTGACCGGGGAAACAGGGGCGGGGAAGTCGATCCTGCTGGATTCGCTGGGCCTGGCGCTGGGGGGGCGGTCTGATAGCGGATTGGTGCGCAAGGGTGCCGAACAGGCCAGCGTTGCTGCGGAATTCCAGATACAAAATGAACATGCCATTCATGCACTGCTGAAAGAGCAGGGGCTTGAGAGCGACCGTACGGTCATACTGCGCCGGACGCTGGGGCGCGATGGACGCAGCCGCGCGTTTATCAATGACCAGCCGGTGAGCGTCGGGTTGCTGCGGCAGGCGGGCGATGTGCTGGTCGAGGTGCACAGCCAGTTTGAAACGCATGGTCTGCTGGACCCGAAGACGCACCGCGGTTTGCTGGATGAATATGCGGGGCTTCAGGCGGATGTGAAATCCCTTGCCGGGTTGTGGCGGTCATACCGTGAAGCCGAGGCAGCGTTGTCGTTTGCCGTGGCGGAGGCTGAGAAGGCAAAAAAGGACGAGGAATATCTGCGTTTCGCCGTGGACGAGCTACAAAAGCTCGATCCGCTTCCGGGTGAGGAAGAACAGATTCTGATCCAGCGCGAGGCGCTGAAACATAAGGACCAGGTTCTTACCGGTCTTAATGAAACATGGGATTGCATCAGCGGCGATGACGGCGCGGAGATGTCCATTAACCGCGCGGCGCGAGCGATTGGCCGCGTTGCCGACAAGATCGGGACGGATATTACGCCTGTGATCGATGCGCTGAACCGCGCGGGCAATGAATTGCAGGATGCGGTTAGCCGGGTGCAGGTGATGATTTCAGCGGTTGAAGGCGGCGGATTGTCGCTGGAGGTTCTGGAGGATCGCCTTTATGCCCTGCGCGGTATGGCACGGAAGCATCATGCGCAGGTGGACCAGTTGCCGGCGCTGCTGCAGGATCTGGCGCAGAAGCTGAGTCTGATTACGGAGCAGGATGATATTCTGGCCGGCTTGCAGAAAAACCTGAGCGCAACTCGGGCGGCGTATCTGAGTGCCGCGCAGAAACTGAGTGCAGCGCGGATCAAGGCGGCGGCTTCGCTGGATAAAGCCGTGGCGAAGGAATTGCCACCGCTGAAACTCGACAAGGCTCGGTTTATCACGGCGGTGACGGGTTCTGCCGAAGAAAAAGGCTGGGGCGTGGACGGGATCGACGATGTGCGGTTCCTGGTGGCGACCAATCCGGGCGCGGAACCGGCTGCCCTCGGCAAAATTGCTTCTGGCGGCGAGATGGCGCGGTTTATGCTGGCGATCAAGGTTGTGATGGCGGCGACAGGGCAGGCGGCTTCGCTGGTCTTCGACGAGGTTGATAGCGGTATCGGCGGATCGACGGCGGATGCGGTGGGTGAGCGCCTGGCGCGGCTGGCCGAGACGAAGCAGATTCTTGTGGTAACGCATTCGCCGCAGGTGGCGGCGCGAGCGGCGCATCACTGGATCGTAATGAAGGCCGGGGCGAGCGATGTCAAGACGACGGTGGTTCCGTTGCCTGAACTGAAGCAGCGTCAGGAAGAAATTGCGCGAATGCTGTCCGGTGCGACAATTACCAAAGAGGCGCGGGCCGCGGCACAGAAGCTGCTGGATACCGGGACTTAAATGCCGAAATCAAAATCCCTGTTCGATGTGGCCGATGCGAAGAAGCGTTATGCCGATCTTGTGAAAGAGATCAGCCAGCATGATGTTCTGTATCATCAGAAGGACAAGCCGAAGATTTCGGATGCGGATTATGACGCCCTGCGCCGGGAACTGGAAGCACTTGAGGCCGAGCACCCCGAGTTTGTAAGGGCGGATAGCCCGTCGCAAAAAGTCGGCGCGGCGGTGGCTTCGGGGTTTAAGAAGGCCACGCATAACGTGCCGATGCTGTCGCTTTCCAACGCCTTTGCGGATGAGGATGTGACGGATTTTTTCGATCGCGTACGGCGCTTCCTGAACCTTGGTGAAGCGGAAGAGGTTGCCGTGGTTGCGGAGCCGAAGATTGACGGGCTTTCCTGCTCCCTGCGCTATGAAGATGGACGGCTGGTCCGGGCGGCGACGCGGGGCGATGGGGCGACGGGCGAGGATATCACCGCCAATGTCCTGACGATCGCCGATGTGCCGCAGATATTGAAGGGCAGACCACCCGCCGTGCTGGAAGTGCGCGGTGAAGTTTATATGCGCCGCGATGAATTCAGGGCCATGAATGAACGGCAGGAGGCGGCCGGAAAGCCTGCTTTTGCCAACCCCCGCAACGCGGCGGCAGGCAGCGTGCGGCAACTGGATTCAGCGGTGACAGCGGAACGGCCCCTGCATTTCTTCGGCTATGCGCTGGGCGAATTCAGTGAGAATTTTGCGGAGAGCCAGAGCGATATCAGAAAAAAGCTGAAAAGTTTTGGGTTTATCGCGGCCGAGCCATCGACGGTCTGTAAATCTGCCGAAGAGGTGTTGGCGTATTACAGGGCGATCGGGGTGCAGCGGCCCGATCTTGATTACGATATCGACGGCGTGGTGTACAAGATCGACCGTCTGGACTGGCAGGAGCGTCTCGGGTTCGTGTCGCGCGCGCCGCGCTGGGCGATTGCGCATAAGTTTCCGGCGCAGCAGGCGGTGACGATCCTGAATGATATTCTCGTGCAGGTCGGGCGCACAGGGACGTTGACGCCGGTGGCGGAGCTTGAGCCGATCACGGTGGGCGGGGTGGTTGTGTCACGCGCCACGTTGCATAATCAGGACGAGATCGAGCGCAAGGATGTGCGGGTTGGCGACCATGTCGTCATACAGCGTGCGGGGGATGTTATCCCGCAGATCGTCAGTGTGGTGATGGAAAAACGAAAGCCCGGCGCGCGCAAGTTCAATATGCCGGAGACATGCCCGGTTTGCGGGTCGCACGCGGTTCGTGAGGAGGGCGAGGTTGCTTTACGCTGCACCGGCGGCCTGATCTGCGGAGCGCAGGCGGTCGAGAGGCTGAAGCATTTTGTCAGCCGTAATGCATTTGATATCGAAGGTCTGGGCGACAAGATCATTACCGAGTTCTGGAACGAAGGGCTGATCAAAACCCCCGGTGATATTTTCAGGCTGGAAGAAAAAGACCGCCAGTCCATTGCGCAACTGAAAAACCGCGAGGGATGGGGCGATCTGTCGGTCGCCAATTTATATAAAAGTATCGAAAGCCGCCGGGTCATCGGGCTGGAGCGGTTTATCTATGCGCTCGGCATACGGCAGGTTGGCGAGGCGACGGCGAAGAAGCTGGCGGCCAATTACGGTACGTTTGAAAACTGGATGGCGATGATGCAGACGGCCCTTCAGGAGCCTGAGGGTGAGGCTTATACCGATCTGCTGTCCATCGAGGATATCGGGCCGAGTGTGGCGGGCGATGTTCTGGCCTTCTTTGAGGAAAAGCACAATCTTGATGTTCTGCAGGATCTTGGGCGTGAACTGACAATCAACCCCTACGTCCTGCCCAAGGCGGGAAATACGCCGGTGGCCGGAAAGACCGTGGTGTTTACGGGGACGCTGGCCCAGATGACGCGGGGCGAGGCAAAGGCCAGGGCGGAAACGCTTGGTGCCAAGGTGGCGGGGTCGGTGTCGAAGAAAACCGATTATGTTGTGGCCGGGGAGGATGCGGGATCGAAGCTGAAAGATGCGCGGGCGCTTGGGGTCACGGTGCTTAGCGAACAGGAATGGCTGGACCTGATCGGCGTTGCGTAATTACTGGCCGGATTTTTTCTGTTCTTTCAGGGAATTGAGCTTTCTCATCGCCTCTTCCAGATCGGCAGGGTAATCGCGACGTTCAACGAATTCACCGCCGCCCGTGTTACGGGTCATCGACATTTCGATGCCGCGGGTCAGCAGTTCGGCAATCGCAAGATCGTTCTGGTCAAGGGCAAGTTCCAAAGCAAACAGGATACGATCGCTGAGGCGTGTCGATTGTTTATTGCCCATATCAGTGTATTTCATAGAACGCTCCTAAGGTGTATCGGCGCATTGTAACGGTTTTTAGAATCGTTGCAACTTTTCGCGGATGTTATTGTCGGCGAGCAGTTTCACGAAAGCTTCGATGAAGGCATTGCGTATGTCGTCCGTCTCCATAAGGATTTCGTGGCGCGCGCCGGGAAGATCGAGTGTTGTCGCGTTAGGCAGATTTTTTATCAGTCTTCGTGTGCGCTTGTTGCTGACCAGTTTTTCCTCACCCGCTATGCCAAAAAGGCAGGGTAGTTTCAATGGTGTGGCCTTCAGCGCGTTTTGCAGCGCATAACAGGAATGCAACGCCTTATTGACCCAGCCATAGGTGACGTTTCCCACTTGTAATTGCGGGTCTGCACGGCACCAGGCGTTATGAACGGCAGCACGGAGAGGATCGTGCGAGAAAACGTTTTTCCTTGGGTCGTCGCGTTCCTGGGACGACCAATCCTTGCCGCCTAAAATATAAGACGTTCCCGAGACTTCATTCAGAACATTCGATACATCGACCGCGATTGAAAGAGGCAGAAAATCAACCGCGTGAATTCCGGCCATCGGTGCCGAGAAGGCGGCGCAGGTAAACATATCCGGGTGTTGCAGCAAATAACGCATACCAATATTTCCACCCATTGAATGCGCCAGCATCACCATCGGGATACGGCCGACATCCGGATGGACGGAGGCATGTTTAACATACTCCATCATAAAGGAATGGAGATCGGCAACATCGGTATCGAAGCCATTGGAATGGCGCTTATGGGGGTTCGTCAGAAGGCGATCTGATTTTCCCTGCCCTTCCCAGTCAAGGATCCAGACGGAGAGATTGCGCTCGATAAAATCATTCGCCAGTTCAAAATATTTTTCTGCGAATTCGCTGAGTCCCGGCAGGACAACGACAACGGCGTCCGGCACGCGGCTTTTCGGCGAGACTGTGCCGAAGCGCAATTTATGGCCGCTTTCATTTTTGAATGTGTGCCAACGCCATCCCGGCGGTTGCAGGAAGCGGGGTTCGAGATCGGGAATTTTGTGAGCGGGTGAGTCCATTTTCATCATCAAGTCTATGATGCTGTAATATCTGTTAAAATTGAATAAAGGACCAGCGTTTATCCCAGGCGGGAACGGAAGAACCCATCGGCATTGTTGATGACGGTATTACGGATTTGGTCGGTTTCCATGCAGGTTTCGTGTCTGGCCTCAGGAATATGGGTGTGAATGGCATCCGGGATTCGACTTGCCATATTAAATATAGCTGCGGTGCTGACGATCAATTCTTTACCGGCAGAAACCATCATCAGCGGTGTGGTGATCTTTTCGGGCACGCCTTTCTTATGCAGTGAGGCGATGGCACGGCAGGCCTCGTGAAATCCGCCCAGCGTCAGATCGCCAACCTGGAGGTCGGGGTTGGCTTCGGCCCATTCATCGCGCAACAGCATGCGCACGCGGTCAGCGCTATAATCGCCGGGCTGCATGGTGCTGGACGGAGCGCCGCGCTTCATCCAGTTCTGGCCGCCCGGGATATAATGCTCAAGGGCATGTCGGGTGAAGGGCAGGTATTTAAGCGTCGCCTCAAGAAATCTGGCGTTCTTGTTAAAGTAGCCGAGGAAGGGCGCGAGAAGTACAGTGGCGGCGAAGGTTTTTGGCGAGCGAACAATTGCGAGAAGGCCGATGAGGCCGCCGGTTGAATGCCCGAGATAAACTTTGGGTGCATTGTCCGGCACTTTTGTTTCCGCGAATTCGAGCAGATTTTTTGCGTCACGGTCGAAGCCGAAAATTTTGGCGATACGGTGGAAGCGTCCAGGAAGAATTGATTCTGAACCGCCCTGGCCCATCCAGTTGATGAAGTAAACATTGTAGCCACGGTTGCTGAAATCGCTGATGGTTTCAAAATAGCTTTGCGTGAATTCGCGCATGCCTGGTCCTATGACCAGATTGGCGACTGGTTTTTCATGCCTGACAAGTGAACCCGTGCGCAGTTTCATTCCGCCGCGCTCGGTCATTTCACCCCATTGCCAGTCTGGTGGCTGTTGGAAGCGTTCTTCCATTTAAATCCCTGTTCGCTACTCTTTTGTTATTCGTAGCCTGCCAGGTATGGGGACGTCAAATAGAGTCAGGCTGGGGGTCATTTGGGCATAGGTATTATGGGGAAGGCGGCGCGGATTTTTTCGGCGCGTGCGGATTCAGCCTGAACTTGCTGCGAAGCAGCATTATCGTAATCGTAATCTTGATCCTCACCCGTCGTGACTTTATGCAGGAAGCGGCGAATGTGGCCGATCCAGATATCGTAGTTTTTATTGTTTTCAAACCACAGGCCATGATGCGCGTAGGGAAGTTTGACAAGCGTTGCATGCGGCATCAATTTTGCCGCGCGTTCGGTTTCTTCGTTATTGACCAGGCTCTCGATCCCGGCAGTACCGAGGAGTATGGGGATACTCACCGATTTAAGGCGGCTGCCCCGCGTGGATTTTATGATCGTGCCGAAAGCCTTTGCAACCCAGCCGAAGGTGGGGCGGTCGATGCGGGTTTCGGGCAGGGCGCTGCGCATCATTTCGTTATAGGCTTTGCGCAGGCCCCCGTCTTCAGAGGTGTCGGCAAGTGCCGTGCCGACGCGGGCAAAACGTTCCCACGTGCCCGGTGTCGCCGGGACCATTTTATTTCGAAAGCCGACCATGCTGAGGGTATTGAACATCAGGCGAACGAGGGGGCGCGTGTACCAGGGCAGGCCGAAACGGAAGATGTCGAACATCGGTGCGCTCATGATCGCGCCATCGAAAATACCGGGATGCCGCTGGAGGTAAAGAAGGCCGATATGACCGCCCATGGAATGGGTGCTCATAATCAGCGGTTTGTCCGGAATTTTTTTGACGATGTGTTTGATAAAGAAGTCGAGGTCACGCACATGGCGCAACATGCCCTTGGTACTGGGACGGTGCGGGTTTTCGGGATCATCGCGACCGGATTTGCCGAAGCCGTAAAAATCCATGGCCCAGACATCGAAACCCATATGCTGGTATTCGCTGATGGCCTGGTAATAGAGTTCGATGAATTCGCCGTAACCGTGGGTCAGAACAATAGTGCCCTTCTTAGGAAGGCCGAAGCCGGGGGCGAAGCCATAGCGTAAGCGGTTGCGGAACTGGTTGATAAAGTAATCCTCCCGCCAGCCCTGCGGGCGATAGACGGCGGCATCGAATTGTTCCTTGAGGGAGGTGGCCTGTGATACGGCCGGGTCGTCTTGCAAAATCATCGGGCCTTCGGGTTACGCTTACCGCTATGGTCGCCCAAAAATGGTTGCGGGGCAAGCTGCAGAGCAAAAACAATCCCTGCAAGGCGTTAACCCTGCAGGGATTTCGGTAGAGCGTGATGGTAATTAGTGGGCAGGCGCTTCTTTCGGAGCGTCCTTTGTTGCCGGCTCAGCTTTTTCGGCACCGGCGGATTCTTTATGTTCCATACGGCGGGCTTTCAGTTTTTCACCGTAAGCGGCGAATTCGACATGGTCGATTTTTCCGTCAGAATTGGTATCGATTTCCTTGAAGCGCTCTTTCTTTTTTGCGGCGATCTGTTCAGGGGTGTATTTGCTTTCAGCTTTTGGATCTTTTTTGTGGGCCAGGAATTCATCTTCACTGATGCCGTCGTTCTTATCTGTATCGAAGGAAGTGAAGGCTTTTGCGGCGCGGTCTTCAGCGGCGCTTGCCGGAACGGCATCTTTTAGCGCCTCCTTGGCGGCTTCGGTTTTTGCCGGCTCGGCCTTGGTTGCTTCGGCATGGGCCTCTGTCTTCGCTTCGGCCGCAGGTGCCGCAGCATCATTTGCCATTGCGAGAGCAGGAACCATTAGAGCACCAGTCATTACGGCACCCAGCAGGAGTGTTTTCATTGTCATGTGTTTGTCCTTGAATAAGGGTTAAGTAGCTTTCAATCTATCCCGAAAGCATGGTTTATTCTGCCCTTAAAGCGGGCGGAATTAGGGCATTGTGGCGGCGAATTATGTCATAACGCGCTTAGTGTTCGAGCGCCTTTACCAAGTCTTCCGTCATTTTCTTGGCGTCGCCCAGCAGCATCATGGTGTTGTCCTGGTAGAACATCGGGTTGTCGACACCCGCATAACCGGCGGCCATCGAGCGTTTGATGAACAGGACGGTTTTGGCTTTCGCCACATCAAGGATCGGCATGCCGTAGATCGGCGAGGTCGGATCGGTCTTGGCGGACGGGTTGGTGATGTCGTTGGCGCCGATGACGTAAACGACGTCGGTCTGGGCGAAGTCGCGGTTGATGTCTTCCAGTTCGAAGACTTCGTCATAAGGGACATTGGCTTCGGCGAGGAGGACGTTCATGTGGCCGGGCATACGACCGGCGACGGGGTGGATGGCGTATTGACGCTGACGCCTTCTTTTTTCAGGATGTCGGCCATTTCGCGGAGGGCGTGTTGCGCCTGCGCCACGGCCATGCCGTAGCCGGGGACGATGATGACGCTTGCGGCGTTCTTCATGATGTAGGCGGCGTCTTCGGCAGAGCCGATTTTCACCGGGCGGTCGCCAGCAGCGGCGGCAGGACCTGCGCCAGTGGCGGCATCACCGCCGAAACCACCGAGAAGGACGTTCAGGAAGGAACGGTTCATGCCTTTACACATGATGTAGGAGAGGATCGCACCAGAGGAGCCGACGAGGGCGCCGGTGATGATCAGGAGATTGTTTTGCAGTGTGAAGCCGATGCCAGCGGCGGCCCAGCCGGAATAGGAATTGAGCATGGAAACGATTACCGGCATATCGGCACCGCCGATCGGGATGATCATCAGGATACCGAGCAGCAGGGCAATGGCGGCGATGATGTAGAAGAACACCGGGTTCTGCGTGATGCAAAGGGCGATAATGCAGCCGAGCATGGCGAGGCCGAGGATGGCGTTCAGCGGATGCTGGCCGGGGAAGGTGACAGGTTTGCCGGAGATCAGGCCCTGCAGCTTTCCGAAGGCAATGATCGAGCCGGTGAAAGTGACGGCACCAATGGCGATGCCGAGCGACATTTCGATCAGGGAGTTGAGATGGATATTGCCGGTTTCACCGATGGCGTAAGCTTCGGGGTTGTTGAAGGCACCCGCAGCCACGAAGACGGCGGCGAGGCCGACGAGGGAGTGGAAGGCGGCCATTAATTGCGGCAGGTCGGTCATCTTGATTTTAAGGGCGATGACTGTGCCGATGGTTCCGCCAAGGGCGATGGCCGGGAGAATCCAGAAATATGACGTGACGCCCGGCATGGTCAGGGTGGTCAGAATGGCCAGAGCCATGCCGAAGATGCCGAATTTCAAACCGGTCTGTGCGGTCTGCGGGCCGGAGAGGCCCCGCAGGGCCATGATAAAGCAAACCGAGGCGATCAGATAGGCGAAGGGCGCGTAAGCGGAGAGTGTTTCCAGCATAATCTATTTCTTCCTGAACATAGCGAGCATACGGCGGGTGATGATGAAGCCGCCGAAAATATTGACCGAGGCGAGTGTGACGGCCGCGAAGCCGAGCACTTTCGAGGTTGAGAATTCCGCAGGGCCGACGGCGATCAAGGCGCCGACGATGATGACGGAGGAAATGGCGTTGGTGATGCCCATCAGCGGCGAATGCAGCGCCGGTGTGACTTTCCAAACGACGTAATAGCCGACAAAACAGGCGAGAACGAAAACCGTCAGGCCGGTGACAAGGAAAGCTTCGTTCATTTGGATGCCCCATTAAAATTCGGATGGATGATTGCGCCGTCGCGGGTCAGGGCGATGCCCTTGATGATGTCGTCTTCGGCGTTGATGGCAAGGTTGCCGTCTTTATCGATGATCAGGCCAAGAAGGTTCTGCAGGTTTTTCGAATAGAGTGAGGAGGCGTTAGCGGCGAGGCGGCTTGGCACGTTGCGGTGGCCGACGATGATGACGCCGTTATGATTGACGATTTCGCCGACTTTTGAGAGCTCGCAGTTGCCGCCCTGTTCGACGGCGAGGTCGACGATGACGGAGCCGGGCTTCATCGATTCGACCATGGCTTTGGTGACGAGGATCGGGGCTTTGCGGCCGGGGATCAATGCGGTGGTGATAACGATGTCCTGCTTGGCGATGGTTTCAGAGACCAGTGCGGCCTGTTTCGCCTTATAGGCATCGGACATTTCCTTGGCGTAGCCGCCGGAGGTTTCGGCGGCTTTGGATTCTTCATCCTCGACCATGACGAAGGTTCCACCGAGGGACTGCACCTGTTCTTTGGTGGCGGCGCGGACGTCGGTGGCGGAGACGATGGCCCCGAGGCGTTTTGCGGTGGCAATCGCCTGAAGTCCGGCGACGCCGACACCCATGATAAAGACGCGGGCCGGGGGAACGGTTCCGGCGGCGGTCATCATCATCGGGAAGGCACGGTTGAAATGTTCGGTGGCGTCGAGGACGGCCTTATACCCGGCGAGGTTGGATTGGGAAGAGAGGACATCCATCGCCTGCGCGCGGGTGATGCGCGGGACGAGTTCCATGGCCATGACCTGAATTCCGGCCTCGGCGCAGGATTTCATAAGATCAGCATTTTGGTAGGGGTTGAAGATGCAGGCGAGGACCGCGCCGCGTTTTATGGATTTCAGTTCCTCTGCGCTCGGGGCCTGGACCTTCAGGATGATGTCGGCGTCTTTCAGGACATCGTTGGCGATGGTCGCCCCGGCGGCTGTGTATTGATCGTCGGAGATCGAGGAGGTCAGGCCTGCGCCCGACTGGACGCGGACGGTGCAGCTCATGCCGACATATTTCTTGACGGTATCGGGCGAGGCGGCAACGCGCTTTTCATAGTCAGCTGTTTCTTTCGGGACGGCAATGATCAGGCTCACGGCAGAGTTTCCTTAATGTCAGAATAAAAGCTGTTTGAATGCGGAGACAAAATGTCATGAAAGGATGCCTCAAACAACTGCCTCTGTGAAGTATGAACCGTGTTTTACACGCTCTTGCGCAAACGGGTGTTTTCTTTTAGAATCAATACAGTATTCTCGGTTCCTCATCTCCTATCATCATTATCGGATATTTTATTATCATGCGCCGCTCATTGCTGCTGACATCCGTTGCCGTTTTGACTCTATTTTCCGGCTCTGCCCGTGCTGAAACTCTAGGGGCGGCGGTTGAGACCGCACTGAATGAACATCCGACCGTCCAGGCGGCCATGGCCGAACGTGATCTGGCCAAAGAGCAGGAACGTGAAAAATATTCCGATTACTTTCCGCAATTAAATGCGAATGCCGCGGCCGGGCGCGTCTATGGCGATAACAGCACGAGCCGCGGTCTGACCTTTGACCGCGGGGCCGGGTATTCCAATACCGGCGAAGGCAGCGTGTCGATGCACGAAATGATCTTCGACGGGATGCAGACGGTCAACCATGTTGCCGCCGCGCGCGAGCGCATCAGTTCAGCCAATGACAATATTATCGATGTGCGGGAAAACCTGGCTTTGCGCGCCGTGCTTGCCTATCTCGATGTGCTGCGCAGCCGGGAATCCGTGGCGATGATCCGCGATCACAACAAGAAAATAGCCGATTACCGGACGCGGATTGAAAAAATGGTGGAAGACGGCGGGGCCGATTTGTCCATGGCGGTTCAAGCGCACGATATCCAGAACCAGTTGGACAGCACGCTGGCGGATGTAGAGGGCCAGCTCGATAAATCTATGGCGGAATATAATGAAGTGATGGGGCATCCTGTCAGCGATCCTATGGTCCGCCCTGTGCTTGCCGCCGATGTCCTGCCGAAGGATGCGGAGCAGGCGGTGCAGATGGCCCGTGATACTCACCCTGCTTTGCGCGGAGCGCAGGCGCAGGGGGTAGCGGCCGAGCATGATATTTCAGCGGAAAAGGGAACGCTTTACCCTTCCCTGACGGGGGAGATGTCGTTTTACAAAAAGGATGTTGCCGATCTGATCGGCGGTGAGGTTACCGATGCGCGGGCATTGCTGCGCATGAATTGGGATTTCTCGACAGGTGGCGCACAACTGGCAAAAATTCACCAGGCCCGCGAACGCAAGGTGCAGACAGAAGCCCAGGTTGCCGACCTGACGGGGCGTATCGAGCGCGAAATCCGCAAGGCCTATGCCGAGCTGAACGCCGCGAAGACCCGCCTTAAAGTTTCAACAGACCGCACGGCGATCAGCAAAGATCTTGTCGCGACCTATGAGAAGCAGTTTGAAGCCGCAAAGGTGACGCTGCTCAATCTTCTGCAGGCAGAAAATACGGATTTCAATGCACGCCTTGGTCTGCTGAATGCGGATTACAGGCATGAGGCAGCGCAATACACTGTTCTGGCGAATACGGGACATCTCCAGGACGCGCTTCATATTGAACCCGTGCACAAGACCGCGGAGAGGCTCGCGCCGAAGGTCAAGACCACACCCGTTGCCGGGGTCGAACCGGCTCTCGTATCTGCGCCTGTCCCGGAAAAAATCCCTGTGATCCAGCCGGATATATCGCCGGATGCCAGTAAGACGGTCAGGCCATGAGTGAGGACGTTCCTGGGGCGGTGTCGCGGGATTCGCTTCTTTCCTGTCTGGTGTTCCTGACGGCGCATTTCGGCCGTTCAAAATCTGCCGAGGCTTTGAAGGCCGGGCTTGCCTATGACGAACGCGGCATGGGCCCGACATTATTCTGTGAAGCGGCTAATCGCCTTGGTATGAACGCGCAGATTGCGAAACAGTCTTCCTTAAAAAAAATCTCGGCCCCGGCCCTCCCTGTTGTGGCATTGCTCGGGTCAAATGAGGCGTGCGTCATTCTCTCGATCAGGGGGGATAAGGCGCATATCTTCATGCCTGAAACCGGTGCTGAAAAAGAAGTGAAGCTGGATCTCCTGCAGAAGAACTATGCGGGCCATGTGATTTATGTTCATCCATTGGCGGAGTTTACCGATGCGTCGGCACCGGGTCGGAAGGATGCGGACCGGCACTGGTTCTGGGGCGCGTTCTGGAGCTGTTCGGATATTTATTCCAAAGTGATGGTTGCCGGCGTCCTGATCAACCTGTTCGGTCTGACCAGTTCCATTTTCGTGATGACGTTTTATAACCGCGTCATTCCCAATAACGCGCTGGAAACCGGATGGGTGCTTTCGATCGGTGCACTGACCTTATTCATGTTTGATTTTGTGATGCGCACGTTGCGCGGATATTTCATTGATTTTGCAGGTCGACGCGTGGATGTTATCGCGGCGCGCCGGATTTACGATCAGTTGCTGGATATGAAGCTGGCGTCGCGCCCGTCCTCCAGCGGTGCGTTTGCCAGTATGCTGCGGGAATTCGATTCGGTGCGCGAATTCATGAATTCGGCAACGCTGACGGCGATGGTTGATCTGCCGTTCTGCTTCCTGTTTTTGTTTGTGATCTTCGTCCTTGGCGGGCCGATTGCGATTATGCTGACCGTGCTGGTCGCCATTGTCATTGTTGTGGGCGCGTTCATGCAGATTCCCTTGCGCAACAAGGTCAAGAAGACCGTCTATACGGGGGAGTCGAAGCACGGCCTGCTGGTCGAAACCATTCACGGGCTTGAGACGATCAAGGCCGTCGGGGCGGACGGGCGGCTACGGGCACGTTATGGCGATCTGGTCGCGGAGGCTGCGACGCAGGCGCAGTCATCACGGTTCATTTCGGCGCTGGGAGTAAATATCGCCGCGTTTTTCCAACAGGCGGCGACGGTGTTCGTTGTCCTGATGGGGATGTATATGGTGAAGGATCACAATATCACCATGGGGGCGCTGATCGCCTGTGTCATGCTGGCGGGACGCGCCATTGCACCCATCGGGCAGGTCGCCAATCTGATGAGCCGGTATCACCAATCGCGCGATGCCCTGAAATCGCTGGATGATTTTATGGAGAAGCCTGTGGAGAGGCCGCCGCACGCGCCATTCCTGCACCGCCCAAACCTGCAGGGGAAGATTGCGTTTGACCATGTCGGTTTTTGCTATCCGGGCAGCGACCGGAAAATTTTGCAGGATATAAATTTTTCGATCAAGCCGGGGGAGAAGGTTGGGCTGGTCGGGCGTGTCGGATCCGGGAAAAGCACGATTGCGCGGCTGATGCTGGGGCTTTATGACCCGAGCGAAGGGGCGATGCTGGCCGACGATACTGATTACAGGCAGATTGACCCGGCGGATCTGCGCCGCAACGTGGCTTATATCGCGCAGGATGTTGTGTTGTTCCGGGGTTCCGTGCGGGAAAATATTACCATTGCAAGGCCGCAGGCGACGGAGGAAGAAATTCTGGCCGCATCCAAGGCGGCGGGCGTGCATGAATTTATCGCGCGGCATCCGATGGGTTATGATGCGCCGGTGGGCGAGGGCGGGAACGGGTTATCGGGCGGTCAGCGTCAGGCTGTGGCGCTTGCGCGCGCCATGCTGATGAAACCGGCGGTCATGGTTTGCGATGAACCGACCAATGCCATGGATATGCAGGCCGAAGAGGCGTTTATCCGCCACGTGAAGGAACAGGTGAAAGACAAAACCCTGGTGCTGATCACGCACCGTATGCACCTGCTCAGCCTGGTGGACCGCCTTATCCTTGTGGATCAGGGGCGTATTATCGCGGACGGGCCAAAGGAAAAGGTTATTGAGGCGCTGTCGCAGGGCAGGGTTGAGGTGAAGGCATGAGTTTGCGCGAAACCGATTTCATGAGCGACCTGCATGCGGCGGAGAATATGCAGCCGCACAAGGCCTCTGTCCTTTTCCTGTTCAGCATTCTGGCTTTTGTTCTGCTGTTTTTTGTCTGGGCCGGTTTTTCAAAGGTTGAGATGCTGGTGCGCGGCGAGGGATCGGTGGTGCCGACCAGCGAAGTGCAGGTGGTGCAGAGCCTTGAGGGCGGTATTTTGCAGCAATTGCTGGTCGCGGAAGGCGATCAGGTAAAGAAAGGCCAGGTGATCCTGAAGCTCAGTGACGTGCAGTCATCGTCGGAGCAGGGCGGAGCGGAGGCGGAGGGGTTTGGTCTGCGCGCCAAGCGTGCCCGTCTTCAGGCGGAGGCATCGGGTAAGGATTTTGTGGTTCCAGACGATATCGCCAGGGGCGCACCGCAGATTGCCAGCAACGAAAGGGCACTTTATCTGTCGCGTCAGCAGGAATTGAAAAACGCCGTCGCGATGCTGGACCAGAAAATAAATTCAGCATCGGCACAGATCGGTGAAACACGGGCGCAAATTAACCGTCTTTCAAGCAGCGCAAACCTGCTCAGCCAGGAACTGGCCATCACCAGCAAAATGGTGGCGCAAAAGGCCATGCCAAAGATTGAGGAGTTGAAGCAGCAGCGTGAACTGAACGATGCGCGCGGCCAGATCAGCGCCAACCAGCAAAAGATTTCGGGGCTGGAGGCAGATTTAAGTTCGGCGCGGCGTGAGCGGCAGGATCAGGACGACAAATTCAGATCGCAGGCACTTGGCGAGTTGAATGCGGTGGAGACGCAGGTCTCGAAGCTGAGCCAGAGCATGAAATCCATCGGTGACCGCGTATCACGGGCGGAGGTCAGATCGCCGGTTGACGGCATCGTCAACAAGATCGCCATGAAAACGATTGGCGGTGTGATCCAGCCGGCGCAGCAACTTGTTGAGATTGTGCCGATGGACAGTGAACTTAAAATTATTGCACGTGTGACGCCGAGCGATATTGCCTTCCTGAAAACCGGGATGGAAGTGAATGTCAAAATTTCGGCTTATGATGCGTCACGCTATGGCGGACTGACCGGGAAGCTGGTGCGGATCGGCGCGAACAGTGTGCAGGATAAGGAAGGGCATGTGTTCTTTGAAATCGAAGTGCATACGGACAAAAATTTTCTTGGCACAGATGCTGCGCCTCTGCCGATCACACCGGGGATGGTGGCATCGACCGAAATCGTTACGGGCAAGCGCACAATTCTTGAATATCTGATGAAACCGTTTATGCAGGCGCGGGCGAAGGCCCTCACGGAAATATAGGGGTGGCATGCGGAATATGCTGAACAGCCGCTGGGTGCATACTGCTTTGCTGCTGGCGCTGCTAGGCGGGGCTGTGGTCGTGCGGGTGCATGATTATGAGTGGAGCCGGTCGCTGCGTTATCTGGCGTTTGATTCCTTCAACAAACTTCATCCGCGCCAGCCGACCGATCAGGTGGCCGTGGTCGATCTTGATGAAGTGTCGATGGGGCGCGATGATCTGGGGCAATGGCCGTGGCCGCGCAATACTGTGGCGGCGATGGTTGACCGGTTAAAGGCCATGGGTGCCAGGGCAATTGTATTCGATATGGTATTCGCGGAGAGTGACCGGACCTCACCTGTAGCGCTTTTGAAATCAATGCCTGAACTGAAAACCGATCTGGCGGCGGTCAAGGATCATGACCAGCAACTGGCAGATTCATTTGCGGCGGCAGGTAATGTTGTGGCGGGCTTTATATGGTCGCCGGACAAGAAAGCCACAAGGCGTACACCTGTTCTTTCGAAATCCATTTTACTGAGCCGGGATGCCGATAATTTGCGCCGTTCCGTGCCGTTGATGGTCGGGGTTACGACAACGATCCGGGAGCTGGGGCAGGCAGCGGCAGGAAATGGCTGTTTCGGCGTTTCCACGGAGATTGACGGGCTGATCCGGCAGGTACCTTTGCTGTTCGGGTTTGAAGCGGATGCGGCGAAGGCCCCGGAATTGTATCCTTCGCTGGCGCTGGAGGCGTTACGCGTGTCGCAGGATCCTCGCATGAATGTAAAAATACGGCGTTTAAGGTCGAATGAAGTCGGGCCGCTGGATGCGCCTTATAAGATGCAGGTCGGGCAGTACGAGATTCCGTTCGATGCGGACGGGAAGTTCTTCGTTTATTTCAGCAAGGCACGAACGGACAAATATATTCCGGCGTGGCAGGTTTTTGACGGGACAGTCGATCCGGCGAAAATCAAGGACAAGATCATACTGGTTGGAACCAGCGCGGAAGGATTGAAGGATATCAGGTCTACGCCGCTGGACCTGTTTATCCCCGGCGTCGAAGTGCATGTAAATGTGATCGAACAGGTTTTAACCGGGCAGT
>JAQGJB010000064.1 GCA_028290825.1 Micavibrio sp. | reverse complement strand
AGAAGCGCATCAATAAAAAACTTCATGCCCCAGTTCGGCAGGGCCATGCGAAGATAATTTCCTGTAACGGGAATGCTGCCCGTCAGGCCACCATGAATATTGGGGTCTTTGCTGATAATCTGGTGCGCCATGACATGGCGGAGGCTGCGATGGGCTTCTTCCCTGTAGCGCCGATCGTTCAGGAGATTGCCGAGACGGAAGCACACGCCCGCCCATTGCGCCAAACCCGTGGTGCAGATATGCGGGTTGGCGACGGTAAAATCCTCGTGATACTGGGAGCGCAGGATTTCGCTATCGCTTTTGGAATTCAGGAAATGACCGACATTGTATATGACGGCGTCGAGAATATCCTGCCGTCCGGTCAGGGCATGCGCGTCGAGCAAGCCCTCCAGAATATAAACCAAAGTGTGCAGGAAGGGCGGATTGTCATCAAAAGAGGCGTCATTGAAAAAACCGAAGGGGTCCTGTTGCGCCAGCACCCAGTCGATATGCCGGATGCCTGCCTGCCGGATTGCCTCATCTCCAAGAAGAGTTCCCGCCCCGATCATCGCAGCGCCGACGCGCGAATAATAGGTATGCGGACGATTATTATAAGCCGAACGTACGAAAGAGCCGTCATCTTCCTGAACGCCGACAAGCCACAACGCGGCGCGGCGCAGATTATCCCGCACGGATGGCCAGTCGGGATTATGTTCGGCAATATAATTCAGGCCGATTAAAATCTGTCCTGTATCAAAAACCTGGCTCTGCCCGTTGAGATCGGCAAACGACCCATCTTCCGCCTGAATTGATTGCAGCCATTGAAGCGCCCGCCTGGCGGAGGCGCCATAACGCTCATCGCCGGTTCTGGCCTGCGCCTGCAGCAATGTCGGGATGATATAGCCAGTTGTCTCCGGATAGGCCGGTTGCCAGCCATAGAGAAGATGATAGGAATGCCGGTAGCCGCCGGATAAATCCTGTGCGTGAATCAGCCATTCGCATGCGGCGCGGATGGCCGCATTATTATTCCCGCAATGCATTATTCCGCTGCCTGCATAGGACAGGAGGGTTGGCCAGTGACTGAACGCCCGCAGGTATCTATGCATTGTCGATAACCTCAGAAAGCTTTCGTGCATTCGCGGCGCACAGATAGTTTTCACGCCTATCGCCAGCATCGAAAGCGGCCATGTAACGCCCGGCGGCAATATTTTCAAAAGCTTCGGCCAGTTCCGCTACCTGATCGTGGCGGTAGCAGTGGTACCCGAGCGATTTTAAAATGCGGTCTGACGGTCCCGGCGGCGAAATGCCGATCATCGGCCTGTTGGCGCCGATATAATCGGCCAGCTTTGACGGGAAGAAAATATTCATCGCCCCATGCGGGGCGTCGATGACGAGGAGGACATCGCTCTGCGACATCAGGCGCAGGCTTTCGCCGTAATTGACACGGCCGGTGAAGCCGATCAGGTCCACGGGCAGGTTCGCCTTCTGAATCATCAGTCGCGTTTTCAGGTTGGCCCCAACGATTTCAAAACGAAGCCTGCCCCGGACCTGGGGAGAGAGGCGGCGCAGCGCATCCAGCAAAGGTCCGGCGGTACGCTCAGCGTAAAAACTGCCGACATAGCGCACGGTTTTACGGTCTGAGGGGGCGGGTGGTGCAGGGTCATATAGTGCAGGATCGAAAGAATGGTCGATAAAGGTGATCTTATCCTTCATTGCCGCATATTTTTTCTGGTAAAAACGCGCAGCTTCCTCATTGGTAAAAACCAGGCGATCGGCGGCGGTAAATGCCTTTCGCTCCAGCCCCCGGTTAACCCGGCGGGTCAGCGGGCCGTAATGCATGAAGGGATTATCGGCCCATGGATCGCTCTGGTGCGCGATCCACTTGCATTGAAAATGATCTTTCAGCCATTGGCCGAGAAGATTGAGACTGAGCGGGAAGGAAAAGGTGACGATGGCATCGAATTTGACGCCGCTGAATTTTGCCGTGGCTTCCGCCAGTGCTTTTTCCGCCCACGATTTGTAAATATCGGGCCTTTTAAAAAATAAGGGCAGCAGGCGGTTCTGAATCTGGTGGCGGTAACGTTGATAGACAAAGGGGATTTTTAGAATTTTATCCGCCGCGATACCGTCGAACAGGTCTGGATACAGGCTGGGGTCGGGCGGCGTATTCTCGATGTCACAGATGATATGAACATCGTAAACCTTTTTGAGTTCCTGTAGAAAACGACCGACCTGAATGGATTGCGGATAAAGATAGGGCGGCAGGGTGTGGGAAATGAACAGAATCTTCTTCATAAAACATCCTGAAGAATCTTGACGATCTGCGCCGATGCCTGTCCGTCGCCATAGGGGTTTTTTACTTGCGACATTTGCTTGTAAAGCGCCGGATTGGCAATTAACTCGTTCGCCGCTGAAACGATCCGGTCGGTGCCGACCAGGCGGGCGCAACCCGCCGCAATAACCTCCGGTCTTTCTGTCGCATCGCGCATGATCAGCACAGGCTTGCCGAGACTGGGGGCCTCTTCCTGAATGCCGCCGCTATCGGTGAGGATAAAGTGCGCGGCATTCATCAGGTAAACAAAATGCGCATAATTGACTGGCGGGATCAGGTAGACGTTTTCTATACCGTCCAGAATTTTCTTTACCGGTTCCTGTACATTGGGGTTGAGGTGCACGGGATAGATAAAGTTATACTCGGGATGCTGGCGCGCGAGATCGCGAATCGAATTGCAAATCTCTTCGAACCGGTCACCGAAATTTTCACGGCGATGGCCGGTGATCAGGATCATTTCACCAAGATCATCCGGCAGGCCGTGTTCTTTAAGATCATCGGTAATCTGCACGCGCAGGGCGGCATCGGATTCCAGCCTTTTCACCGCCGTCATCAAAGCATCGATGACCGTGTTGCCGACAACGTAAATATGTTCGGGCGATACGTTTTCTTTTAACAGGGCGTCCCGCGCGGCCTCCGTGGGGGCGAAATTATAATCGCTGAGCACCGCGGTCATCCGGCGCATAAGCTCCTCCGGGAAGGGGGAGTGTTTGAGGCCGGTGCGCAAACCTGCCTCCAGGTGTGCGACCGGAATGCGGTGGTAATATGCCCCAAGACCCCCGCCGAAGGTCGAGGCCGTATCGCCATGGACAAAAACCAGATCAGGCTGCGCCCGGTCAATCAGCGCATCGACCTGCTCCAGGCATTTCGCTGTGAACTCGGACAGAGAAAAATTCACCCTTTGCAGTTCCATTTTGAAATCCGGCGCAATGCCAAAGAACGTCAGAATATCCTCCGCCATGGTCGGGTGCTGGCCGGTCAGGCCGATCAGGGGTTCAAATTTCGGGTGGTCTTTGAGAGCAAGGTAAACCGGCGCGATTTTGATGGCCTCCGGTCTTGTGCCGAAAATAAAAAGGATTTTTTTCTTCATAACGGCGGGATGCTCTTCAGTTCGGGGGAGTTTACCTGTTATAGTTATGAAGTTATACGAATTTATCGCCCCCCTCACAAGCAGCCAAAAGCAAAACCATGTGCGGCATTACCGGGTTTATTGACCTGAAACTGGATAAAAATGAAACGGTGCTGACGCAAACTGTGCGCGGCATGGCCGATGCCATCCGCCACAGGGGCCCGGACAGCGACGGGATGTGGTGCGACCCTGCGAATGGCATTGCCTTCGGTCACCGCCGCCTGGCGATTGTCGATCTCAGCCCCGGCGGGCACCAGCCGATGGATTCCGCGAATGGCCGTTACGTCATTACCTATAACGGGGAAATTTATAATTTTCCCGAAATCCGCGCGCATTTCGCCGACCATAATTTCAAAGGGTCGTCGGATACCGAAATCCTTCTTCTGGCCATTGAACGGTGGGGGCTAGAAAAAGCCTTGCAGGAAATCAACGGCATGTACGCCTTTGCCCTGTGGGACCGGCAGGAGAAAACCCTGCACCTTGTGCGCGACAGGGTGGGCAAGAAGCCGCTGTATTACGGGTGGTGCGGTGATGTGTTTCTGTTCGGGTCCGAACTCAAAGCGCTGCGCGCGCATCCGGCCTTTGTTGCGGAGATCGACCGCGAAGCCCTGAGTGCCTATACGCGCCACAATTATGTTCCGGCACCATGGTCGATTTACAAGGGCATTCAAAAACTGCCCGCCGCGTCCGTCTTGTCGATTAATCCCGCAAACGACCGCCAGGGGAGACTGCATTGCTACTGGGACATTGAAAGCATCGGGGAAAACCTGGCGCGCAACCCACGCAATATCAGCCTTGACGCGGCTACGGATGAACTTGATGAAATCCTGGGTCAGGCTGTTTCCGGCAGGATGCTGGCCGATGTTCCCCTAGGCGCGTTTCTTTCAGGCGGAATTGATTCCTCGCTTGTGACGGCACTGATGCAAAAACATAGCACGCAGGCGGTCAAAACCTATTCCATCGGGTTTGGCGAGCAGGCCTTCAACGAAGCCGAAAATGCAAAGGTTGTCGCCAGACATCTGGGAACCGAACATACGGAATTCTACGTCACCGTTGATGAGGCACGAAGCGTCATCCCGTCCTTACCCTCGATGTTCGACGAACCGTTTGCGGATTCGTCGCAAATCCCGACCTGGCATGTTGCCCATCTGGCGCGGAAGCATGTCACTGTTGCGCTCTCGGGTGATGGCGGGGACGAAAGTTTTGCCGGGTATGGGCGTTATCATATGGTCAACAAAATCGCCGATCCGCTTTTTCAGTTGCCGGAACCGTTGCGCAGCCTGATAGGCCGAGGCGCGAAAATGGCCCCGTTTTCCGGCAAGCCGCGACGCCTCTTTGAAACGATCGGTGCCAGCGACAGGGACGATTTTTACCGCCGCATCATGACGTACTGGCGATCAGAGGATCATCTTCTGGTCCATGAGGGTGAAGCCGTTCATGCCATGAATGACCCGGCGCGCATTCCCGGCATGGAGGATTATATTCACCGCATGATGATGATGGATACGATTGCATATCTGCCCGATGATATCCTGGTTAAGGTCGACCGGGCGACGATGGATGTTGCGCTCGAGGCGCGCGCGCCATTACTGGATAAAAACGTTATTGAATTTGCCTGGAGCCTACCGCTGGACCTGAAATACAGCAACGGCACAGGAAAAATCATTCTGCGCAACCTGCTGAAACGTTATGTGCCGGAAACCATGTTCAACCGGCCCAAGCAGGGTTTTTCGGTTCCCGTGGCTGAATGGCTGCGCGGTCCGCTGAAAGACTGGGCGGATGATCTGCTTTCGGCAGAGCGCCTTAAGGATGGCGGTTATTTCAATCCCAATCCGGTCCGCAAGCGCTGGGCCAGGCATCTTTCGGGACAGGATGATTACAGCCAGAACCTATGGGGAATTCTTATGTTTCAGGCCTGGCTGAAATAGTTCCATCGTATTCCAAAAATAAATCGTGGAGTTATTTAGCGGGCTGGTGCGTTAGGATGGTGCACACAGAACAATATCCCATAGGAGCATACGAAATGACCACCATATCCCGCATTTTTGCACTTCCCGTCCTGACCGCAGGGGCAGCCCTGCTGCTCGGCTCGACAATGATTTCGCCGGCGCAATCGGCAACGGTCACTAAGGACACCGTAACGGTTCAACAGGACGTTCCAGGCACGAAGAAAGTCAATTTCGCCGCATTTGACCTAAATCATGATGGCCGCCTGTCACGCAATGAAGTCGGAACGGAACTGTTTTATATTTTCGACACCGATGGCAATGAAGTAATCGACAATATCGAATACACAAGGCCAATGGTCCTGACCATCATTCCAATGGAAAAACAGGAAATCACCTCGGTCGATTTCGATGATGACGGTATGCCGGATAAAACTACCTTTAACCAGGATGAATTCTTCAAGCAATCGATGCTTGCGCGATTTGATAAAAACCACACCGGACTTTCCGCGCAGGAATTCCTGAATGGCCGTTATTATTTCACGCTGGATGACAATCACGACAAAACCGTTGATCTGAAAGAATTCCGCGCCGCTTATAACAAAGCGACATCGCCAAGCGCAGCTAATCCAAATCGTTACAACAATTAGTGCGATGCAATATCAGAAAAGCCCGGTTCGCCGGGCTTTTTTATTACCCCCACTTTACGGGAGCTTAAGTGTTTTCTGGTTATAATTAAAATCGCGGGGAGAACGGATCATGGATCAGGCAAAAGTTTTGCAGCCTTACGAGGTCTGCAGCGATACGGTAACCAACGCAAAACATGACCTGACCGCCAGCTTTAAAGCTGCAGGGCGAGTCCATTCCTATTTCTACGGATATGATAAAACGACAGACCGCCATGTATTGGTGATCAGTGGCCGCGATGCATCGCTTGAGCAGGCTACCAAAGAAGGCACTATCCTGCCGCTCGATAAAAACGAAGATGCCTTCAAACGCGTGCTGTTAATCGAACGCGGAATAGTCGGTGGGTTGCCGTCGGAAGACGCCATTCGCCTGAGTTCCGGCTATCGCGATTACGCAAGCCTCGACCGCGATCTTGGCGAGGGACCCCCTTAACGCGACGCCTGCAGGCCAGACGGCAGAACCTCCACTGTGCAGAATTGCCCCTGCGCCATCAGCTGGTGGCATCGGTTATTGGCATCGTCAATATCGAACACAGGCAGCGAGACCCGCAACGTATATTTCCCGGTCTGCGAAGAGGCATTACTGTCGGTCGGGCGTATCAGCAGCGTCGCATCACCAATCATTGTGGTATAGCGCGTTTTGACCTTGTACCAGATCACCGACATCAGGGCGCGGGAATTATAGCTGCCCAGATTGAGAAGTACGGTTTTCTGACGCAGTGCGGCCTTGTCCAGCGCGGGGTTCGCGGCAACGTAATCGGCAAGGTCTGCGGCAAGCGCCGGTGAGACCGTCGCCGTCGTTTCCGGCTGGCTGCGCGTCGGCCTGACGATGACATCAGGCTCAAACGCTGTTGCCACCGCAACGGGCTGAGGCTGGGTATCTTCTTTCCCGGCAGGTTTCGCCGCAACTGCGACAGGGGGCCTGGAGTAGGGAATAATTTTTTCCTCTCCCGGTGTGCGGTAGGTGGTGATCACGTTCACAGAGCAGGCCCCCACGTTCATTTCGCCGATCGCCTGGCACGCTGCCGCACCCTGCTCCATCGATGTAACGCCTGCTGATTTTATCACGAGAACGGAGACCCCCGTGCTGTCTTCCGGCATCCCGGCCATCGGCATGGCCAGTTCAAGGCCGCCGGGAATGCTGCCCGAATGCAGTTTCATCTTGTACCAGGCGATGGTCATGGCCAGACGGGAATGGAAAGAACCGACCTGCATCTGAAATTTCTGGCTTGCGATATCACTGGGGCGGATGACGCGCGCATGGTTAGCGCCGTCCGGTGCGGCATTATCGGCACTGAAATTGAACTGCGTATTATAGCCTCTGGTTAATTTCACGCCCTGGCCGAAATAGGTGCTGCCATCCGGTTTAAACTCCATCATGCGCGGAATGAAATACCCCGGATCGGCGGCATCGCCATTTGCTGTCATATAATATGTACCAGGCTCCACCATACTGATCGACCAATAACCATCACTTTCGGCATTGGCAAATTTCTGAACCTTGCCATCAGGGGCGATCAGGGACACGGTCAAACCGCGCGCCGGGGTTGAACTTCCCGTTTCTGCGGCAAATTCGGCCTGACCGTCGATTTCCCCGGACTCTACAATCGGAAAATCGAGCTTTGTAACGCCGCCAGGGTGAGGAAGAACGGCGACGCCCTTGAAGAGGCTGATCCCGTAGGCTGATTCCGAACCGCCCGCATCAACCGTAATATCGGTCAGGATATTTTTTGGCAGGTTCGCGATGAAGGCGATACCGTTCTCGCCCGATGTGGCTGATTGCTGCCCCTGAATGGCGATCACGTTAGCGTCCTGCAGTAACCTGTCGCCATCATCGAAAATACCGTTGCCATTCGCATCCTGGAAGATACGGGCGGAGACACCGCCGCTGCCGGTGAAATATTCGCCGCTCATGCGGATGTTGCTGAGGCTCGGGTCGGCGGCCAACCCGAAATGTGCGCTGACGCTGGCGACGACGTTTTTATTGGTATCATATTGCACGCTCGGGCTAATTACCGCCTTGGAGGTGATCCAGTTGAGGCCGATTTTTCCGGTTGTCAAACGGCTCTGCGGCTCGTAGGAGACAGAGGTTGTCGAATCGAGGTTTTCAGCGATGGTGCGTGTATATTCCGCCTCAGCCCCCTGGAATTCTTTCTTCGGCAGAACCTGGTACTGGGCGCCCAGCCTCCAGCTTCCGCCAAACATGCCGCCGCGCAGCCCAAAATTTGCAGAAGAACTATCAGAGGAACTGGCGGGCGTACCGTTCAGCGGATTTCCCGGTGAGGTCGTGGTGTTATATTGAATTCCCGCGTTAAAGACGACCGAAGAAACACGTGTGGTAAAGCTGACGCCACTTTGCGTGCCGGTGCTGCCGTCATAGTTTTCGGAGTAGCTTGTACCGAGGTTATAAGTGGAATTTTTCAGTATGTATAATTCCTGAAATAAAGGACCGCCAAAACTTGCGGTATAGGAATCGCGATTACTGGCCCCCGCCGTTGCCGAGCCGGGATTGAATTTCGGGGAATTATAGCTGTATCCAATATTTGCAGATTGCTTGCCGAAATTACGCCGGGCGCGCAATTGCCCGCCGAAGGCGGAACTGGTGTTATCATAGGCGAGGGACGCATTAAAAAAGGTATCAAGGAACGCTGTCGCCAGGTCCGTTTCAAGGAAGGTGCGGTATTGCCCGCCATCATCATTGCCGGAGATCGCCGTGCTGACGGTGCCGAGCCCGTTCACGCCAAAATCATAAGTCGCACCGAAATGCGGGATGCTTTCGCCCTTCTGGGGGGTGCGGCTATAGACGGATTTTCCTTTCTCCGTCAGGGATGCGCTATACCGCCCGATACCGCCCTTCAGCAAGGCACCGGAATCGACGTTGACCAGCCTGTGCTCTTCCGACCTTTCGCCCTGAGGAGAATAGAAAAGCAATTTGAAATCATTCGATCCTGCGAAAAGATCAACCTTGCCGAAATCGTACCGCCCATCCGTGCCGACGCGCCGGAAATCGATATAGGATTCGTTGCGATACAATTCGACATCCCAGCCGGGGTGAGAATCGCCGTTAATCTCGGTATAGGTTTTGGTTGTATCCTGTGTCACGCCCTTGTTGGTGACAAAGACGCCGCGTTCCTGGGAACTGTTACCGATCATTGAGCCGGATACGGAGGTAACATCGCCGAACCTGTACGCCGTTGCGTTCAGCGGTCCCAAAAGATTTGAATAAGGATCGTCCTTGCCCATCGTGATACGGGCGGTATTCAGAAACGGCTTGATGTCGGTACCACCCAAATAGGCGCTCGTGTTAAAGCCGGCGTAATCGCCGGTGATGATTGTAGACCAGGTTTCATCATGGGTACGCCGGGATCCTGGACTCTGATACATATTGAGGCTCAGTTCAGTATCGACATAGGGAATCGAGGCATAGCCGTATTCTGGAGGCAATTTTGGCAGCTTGGCACCACTATCGCCCGCACCACGACGCGGCGGCTTCTGGGTGCGCAGGTAAGCCAGTTCGATCGGGTATGGTTCCGCCGTTATAATATTCAAATTGAGCGCAGCAAGATCATACTCGAAGCTCAGGTTCAGCCATTTTTCCAGCGCCTCGGCCGAAACCAGCAGGTCGCCGCCTTCCTGCCTTGCCTCATCGGCCCTTACTCTCGTGGTTTTTGCGGCGATTGCCACTTCCCGTTTGTTCAGATCAAAACTGAAGGTCTGCGTTTCGCGCACGAACCAGCCGGTTGCCGTACCAGCTTTGGGATTGACCTTGATTGGCAAATCGAGGGCCAGCGCGAAATCGGCCAGGGAAATCATCAGACGGCTTTTATCCTTGATCGTATAAATATCCTGCCTGCCGTTGACAAAGCTTTTCCCTATCTGCGCATGAAGCAGCAAAGGTTCTCCATCCGGAACGAAGCTTCCGGATTTTTGTTCAGCCAGTTCGAATTTCCCGGCACCGGAGAGATAAAGATCGCTTCTCTTTAGCGCGCCGCCGATGTCACGCATGAAATCGTCACCGAGATCCATCATCTTCGGCTGGGTATCAGAGCTAAACTGGGCAATAGCCTGCGCATAAGCCGGGCAAATTCTTCCTACACCGCCGAGAATCAGCAGCGTCACAGCGCAGAGATGCGCCAGCCTTTTCAGAATGAAAGACCCGGCCATGGTTAAGGAAAATTTTTAGTGAGGGGATTAAACATATTGATTCTTCTTTGCGACTCCCTTTCGTGGAATTCTCTGACAGCGAAAGGATATGCAAGGCCTGTGCCAGTGGCCCTGCGCGAAAATCAACATTATTATGACACTGCAAGTATCTGCAATTATTCGAAGATTTTAATTAAACACTTCTTAATCTTTTCCACGCATACTGGACTGGTAATGATGGCTGTGGTAAAACAGTCATTGAATTGTACAACATCTCAAGAATTGAGGATCATAGCTATGTTGAAAGAACTTCGAAAACTCGCCTATTTATCTATGGCACTTGTTGCCATCTCCTACGGATCACAACCCGCTTC
>JAQGJB010000053.1 GCA_028290825.1 Micavibrio sp. | reverse complement strand
TGGATGTGATGGACGGGGCGACGGCGCGCCTGTTGAAAGCGACCAGTGATTTCGGCGCGCAGCTGGATTCCCTTTCCGATTTCATGGCCTTCGGCGTTGCGCCCTCAATCATTCTTTATTCGTGGATCCTCAATGAATCCGGCAAACTGGGCTGGGTGGCGATGATTTTTTACACCAGTGCGACGGCCCTGCGCCTGGCGCGTTTTAATACCGAACAGAAATTATTGCCGAAATGGCAGACCGGATTTTTCTCCGGCGTGCCGTCGCCTGCAGGGGCGGGACTGGCGTTGCTGCCTATGGTGCTGTGGTTCCAGGATGATAAATTTTTCAGCCAGTTCGCCTATGCGTCGCCTCTGGTCGGGCTGTGGACGATCTGCGTTGCGATGCTGATGGTCAGCCGCGTGCCGACTTTCTCAGTCAAGGCGATCAAGATCCCGGCAAAGATGGGGATGATGATCATGGCGGGTGCGGCATTGCTGATCGCGGCGCTGGTAACGATGACCTGGCAGACCCTGACCCTGGTTGGCATTGTTTATCTGGCAAGCATTCCGTTTTCCTATCTGCGCTTCCATAAACTGGAGAAGGACAATCACATCGACAATGTGCTCGATGAGATGCAGTTCTGATATCATAGAGATATGAGCAAAGCCTTTACCAAAGAAACCGATAACGATTCCGACGACGATCTGGAAGAGCCGGATCCATTACCTGCGAATGTTAAAAATTACATGACGCCGGAAGGTCTGGCGGCGTTGTCGGCAGAGCTGCGCTTTCTGTTGAAAGAGGAGCGCCCGCGCATCGTTGAAATCGTGTCGTGGGCAGCGGGCAACGGGGACAGGTCAGAAAACGGCGATTACCTTTATAACAAGAAACGCCTGCGCGAGATCGACCGCCGCGCGCGCTATCTGACCAAGCGGATCGAGAGCGCCGAAGTGGTCGACCCGAAAAAGCAGCAGGGGTTACAGAAGGTTTTCTTCGGTGCCACGGTGACATACCTGCGTGAAGACGGGTCAGAACTGACCGTCAAGCTGGTCGGGGTGGATGAAGCCGATCTGGATCAGGGTAAAATCAACTGGCTTTCCCCTGTCGCACGCGCCCTGATGAAGGCGGAGGCGGGCGACACCGTCGAGGTGCGCACCGAAGCAGGCAGCGAGACGCTGGAAATCCTTGCAGTCAGTTATCCGCTTTCGGAGATTTCAGCGTAGCTATGTCTGCACGCAGGGCCTGACGTTCGGCCTCTACGGCGCGGCGGCGCATTTCCGGCGTCAGCGGTACAGGCATTTCAGCCCGTACGCGATCCATATAATCTTTGCCCACACTGGACGCGGAGGCGAGCAGGAGATTGAGCGCGGTTTCGAAATGGCTCAGCCTGTTGAGGTCCATTTTCCGGGACGTAGCGGACTCCGGATTTTCCAGGCGAAGGCGGCAAAAGGCCGAAGCCTCTTTCAGATAGTCGGGATAATGCCTGACCGCACCGTCCATTTCGCGGACCGCGATAAAAAAATCCATCTGGTCTTTTTCCAATGGTGTCAGAGTTTTTTGCAATTCCAGCATCTTTTCATACCGGATGCCGAACAGGTTTTTATAGGGGGGCTTTTTTGTATAAAGCGGTTTGATGGATTTTTCCCAGATATCACGAAGGCGGTCTGAGGGGCTTGGCATCTGTTTATTCCCTGAATTGTTTTTTTCACTATAAGCATGTTTGGAGGGGGCGGGGATAGAGGGTTTATTTGTTCGGACAAATCAGGTATTTGCCCTAAAAAATCTTTTCAGAGCAATGGCTTAGAAAATAATTACCAATCGGTAAATAATTCGGTTGACCAAGGTTAGTACTGGCCCTATATTGTACTTATTGGTACAAAAAAGGATGTCATCATGAAAACCTACCGAAAAAATCTGCCCCTCCTGCACAGGTCTTTTGACGCGCAAAGCGTTCTTATGAGCGAGCTTGAAAAGCGCATCGCAGCAACAGGTTTTATCAATTAGTGACATAACCACCATATTTTCACCACAGAGATGAGAGACACTATCATGACAACGCTTCAAATATTCACGCCGTTCCAAGACCAGTTCTTCAGCCAGCGCATGAACCAGGTCTTCAATACAAAAGTCAGTACATATTACACAAACGAATCCGAACCGCCTGTCCGTCACTGGCTTCGCTTTGCCGGACAGCTTTAACCAGGAAAGGAGGACATTATGAACGATCTCTATTGGTCACCCGTTGAAATAGAAGCCTACAAAGCCATTATTGCCGCGCATAATGCACGGAGCGAGCAGCGTTTTGTTGTCGCCGTACCGCACCCTCCGGAGCAACGCAGCGCGCATTAATAAAATAACAGAATGTAAAATCCAAAAACCTCTCCCCGCCCTGGGGAGAGGTTTTTTCTCATTGCAATGTCACAGATCATTTTGCCGGAAGTGCGAGAAGTGCGCGCTGCGCAATGGCTTTAAGCTCGCTGCACGAGGCGGCGCCAATGCTTTGCACCGACATGCCCTGAACGATGGTGGAATAAAAACGGGCCAGTTCGGCGGTATCGGTGGCGTCCGGGAATTCGCCATCCGCAATTGCGCGGTCAAAACGTTCCTGCAGAACGCCCATCACGACCTGGCGGCGGTTTTTAGCCTCGAGGCAGACGGAGGCAGAATCCTCGCCGCCGACCAACGCGCCCTGAACCGAGAGGCAGCCACGGGGATTTTCCTTACATGCAAAAGCTTCGGCGGAACCCATCAGGAAATTTTCCACCGCGTCGCGTATTTTGGGCGCGGCGAGCAGCGCACGCGCCCAGTCGGCTGAATTTTTGGAATAGCGTTCCAGAGCCTTGCGGAAAAGTTCTTCCTTATTGCCGAAGGCGGAATACAGGCTGGGGCGGTTGATGCCCATCGCGTCGGTGAGGTCGGGAAGCGAGGCGCCTTCATACCCCTTCTGCCAGAAAACCCTGATGGCCTGATCGAGGGCTTTATCGTAGTCGAATTCGCGCGGGCGACCAGCAACCATGATGTTCTCCAGAGTTTCAGCAGGGTGATTTATACCTATTAGTACAAATGTAGTGCATTGCCGTCTGGAAAACCACAAATATCGGCTGGTTTTTTTAAGCCTGCCTCCATACCGGGGAACGTTATGCGCGCTTGGGTGTTCGTAGGAGGGGCGGTTGGTTATAAGATGACGGCGTAAACTGGAATCAGAATGTCTCAGGAAACAAACAATCAAGACGATGAACTGGACGTCCTGCGTGCCCTTTGCCGGGAGAAGGACGCGCAGATTGAAGCGTTGCATGAAATCCTGCGTCAAAGAACCGGGGACGGGGCCATCCGCTCGGATGACGGGGAGGAGCGCCGTCAGGAAGATGTCTTAGCCCGGTCACGGATTTTCCTGAGGACAATCATTGATGCCGTTGCCGATCCGATTTTTGTTAAGGACCGCCAGCACAGATGGGTCGAGGGAAACAAGGCTTTTTGGGAACTGCTGGGCGGCGAGGAAAAGGGCCTGAATAAAACCGATTACGATCTCTTCCCCAGGGAACAGGCCGATAAATTCTGGGCGGGCGATGAGCGTGTGTTTGCAGGAGAAATGTTCGACGAGGAGGAGCAGCTTTCCAAACCAGATGGAACCACGATCATTATCGCGACAAAGAAGGTTGCCTTTAACCTGACGGATAGTGAAATGGGGATTGTCGGAGTCATCCGCGACATCACCCAGCTGCGCAATACCGAGGCGGAGCTTCGCCGTCACCGTGATCGCCTGCAATACCTGGTGGCGGAACAGACTTCCGATCTTTTGCTGTCGCGCGACAAGGCGGAGGCAGCCAATAGCGCCAAGACTGAATTCCTTGCGAATATGAGCCATGAAATCCGCACACCAATCAATGCGGTGATCGGACTTTCCAGCATTCTGGGGATGAGTAAGCCCCTGACGGACAAGCAAAGGCAATATGTCGATACCCTGCAGACCAGTGCGAATTCATTGCTGTCGCTGATTGATGAATTGCTGGACATTTCAAAGATCGAGGCGCAGACAATCGCGCTCGAGGCTGTACCATTCAGCCTGAGCGCACTGGCGACTGAGACGGTTTCGATGCTGGCGGTTTCGGCGGCGCAGAAGGGGCTGCATTTCGACCTTGACGATCTGACCGATCACGATGCCGTGTATCGCGGCGACCCGACACGCCTCAAGCAGATTATCGTCAACCTGGTTGGCAATGCCACCAAGTTCACGGATAAAGGGTCAGTGCGCGTGACGCTGCGGCCCGAGGAAAGCGATGACCCGGGAAAAACCAGTTTCTCCATCATTGTCGAAGATACCGGCATCGGCATCGCACCGGAAAAAATTGCGACGATCTTTGATAAGTTCGTTCAGGCGGATTCCTCGATCAACCGCAGATATGGGGGCAGCGGCCTCGG
>JAQGJB010000061.1 GCA_028290825.1 Micavibrio sp. | reverse complement strand
TTCTTCGCTGTGCCTCCAAGGAGGATCACCATAATTTTTTTCAAGCTTAGCTCTACGTGAAGACGTATGTAGATTTCGAATCAAAAATATTAAGAAGTTCCAAATTCCGCAAAGAGCGATAAGCCTTGGTATTAATGCCAACAAAAAACTTCCAATAAATTCAGGCTGCCCCGAAAAAATCAGAACTAAAGCGCCTAGGCCGATTGCCCAACCGTCAGAACTAAAAGCTATGCGGAATGTAATTATTACACGATTTATAAAAGCATTATTGCAGTGACCATAAAATCCACCGCAAAAATCAGTTCCAAAAATTAAATTAGTCAATGGCGTCACCATAATAAATAACACCAAGCAAATTATCGCGAGCTTATTAATAAAATGAAGATTTTTAAATTTTTGAATAATTTCTGACATTATCCCACCGACCCCTCCAACGAAATCCCCACCAGCTTCTGCGCCTCAACCGCAAATTCCATCGGCAGGTTCTGCAACACTTCACGGCAGAAACCATTGACGATCAGCGCCACCGCTTCCTCCGCGCTCAATCCGCGCTGCCGGCAATAGAACAACTGGTCGTCACCGATCTTGCTGGTGGTGGCTTCGTGTTCGAGGCTCGCCTTCGGGTTGCGGCTTTCGATATAGGGAACTGTGTGCGCGCCGCAGAGGTCACCGATCAGGAGGCTGTCGCACTGGGTGAAGTTGCGGGCGCCTTCGGCTTTCGGCATGATTTTGACCTGGCCGCGATAGGTGGATTGCGAATGCCCGGCGCTGATCGTCTTGGCGATGATGCGGCTTTTGGTGTTGCGGCCCATATGGATCATCTTGGTGCCGGTGTCGGCCTGCTGGTAATTATTGGTGATGGCGACGGAGTAAAATTCGCCCTGGCTGTTATCGCCCTTCAATATGCAGGACGGGTATTTCCAGGTGATGGCGGAGCCGGTTTCGACCTGTGTCCATGAAATCTTGGAATTGGTGCCTTCGCACAATCCGCGTTTGGTAACGAAGTTATAGATGCCGCCCTTGCCCTGTTCATCGCCGGGGTACCAGTTCTGGACGGTGGAGTATTTAATCGTCGCGTCATCATGCGCGACCAGTTCAACGACGGCGGCGTGAAGCTGGTTCTCGTCACGCATCGGCGCGGTGCAGCCTTCGAGGTAGGACACAAACGCGCCCTTGTCGGCGATGATCAATGTGCGTTCAAACTGACCCGTATTCATTTCATTGATGCGGAAATAGGTCGACAGTTCCATCGGGCATTTCACGCCCGGGGGGATATAGACGAAGGACCCATCGGTAAACACCGCCGAGTTGAGGCAGGCATGTTTGTTGTCGTGGTATGGCACGACCGAGCCCATGTATTTTTTGACCAGTTCCGGGTGTTTTTGTACCGCATCCGAAATCGAGCAGAAGATGATGCCAACCTCGGCCAATTGTTCGCGGAATGATGTCGCAACGGAAACGGAATCGAACACCACATCCACCGCAACCCCGGCAAGACGCGCGCGTTCGGCCATTGGTACGCCGAGTTTTTCGAAGGTTTCGAGGAGTTTCGGATCGGCTTCGTCAATCGAGCTTAGTTTCTGTTTCGGCGCGGCGTAGTAATATGCGTCCTGATAATCAATCGGTGCGATGTCGAGTTTCGCCCAGGTTGGTTCCGGCATCGACTGCCAGTGCATGAAGGCCTTCAGCCGCCAGTCGAGCAGCCATTTCGGTTCGTTCTTTTTGGCCGAGATAAAACGCACGATCTCTTCCGACAGGCCCTTCGGGGCCTTATCGGATTCAATATCGGTGACAAACCCGGCATCGTATTTGCCGAGGGATTTGACGGTGTCGATGGTGTCTTGCGTTATCGATGACATTTTTTAAATTCCTTCACCGGCCAGGGCATTATCCCTGGTAGCGGTTATTGCCTGCTTGCGCGGCGATGACGATTGCATCAGATCGACAAGCGTTACGGATTGGAGCGCGGTTCGCACCGCCATATTCACCTTGCCCCAGCGACCGTTCATGGCGCAGTGGCCTTCAAGCGCGCAGGTGGATTTGGTGTCGGCACATTCGGTCAGGGAAATCGGGCCCTCCATAGCGGTGATGATATCGGCAACGGTAATGGCCTGCGCGGCGCGGGTCAGCCCGTAGCCGCCATTCACGCCGCGGGTCGAGGATAATATCCCGCCTTTGGTCAGGAATTTCAGAATTTTGGCCACTGTCGGTTCGGGCAAATTTATGCGTTTCGACAGGTCCGAAGCAGCCAGACGCGCGTTCGCATCACCCGCCATTTCGGCAAGGATAACAACGGCATAATCGGCAAAACGGGACAGTTTAATCATGAGCTACTTTCAGGCCATTTAAATGGCACCAATTCAGTCCTTTTTCAAGGAAAAAATACAGGATTAATTGAGTCCTATTTTGAAAGACCAACGTTAACTTATCCATAATAATACACAGGTATTATTCCCTTAAAGGAGTTTATCTATGCATGCGTTAACGCACACCCTGTTTCAATTTTATGGCCTGGACTGGATGACGATGATATTCGGGCTTACCGGATCATATATGATTTCGAACCGGGATAAGCGTGGCCTGGCTATAAATGCCCTCGCCTGTGTCTTCGGATTATCCGTGGCTCTGCTTTCCGGGCAGGCTGGTTTCGTTGCTTATAACGCCATTTTAATCCTGCTGATGTGCAAAGGCCTGCTGAGCTGGAATCAGCCGCAACTACAAACCCGGACAATAGAAGTACAGTAAGCGGATTAACCGGGCTGGAAAGGCGACGGGGCCGGAACGATATCCAGGTTTCCGGCGGCCTGCTACAGACGGGTCGGGTCGCTGGCCACCGCGGCGATCTTGTGTACCAGATCAACCGGGCTGATCACCAGGGCATCGGCGGTGATGACCACCAGATCCTTGATATAGGCCTGAACGCCCTCAAGGCTGGCGGCGGGGTTAACCTTGAAATCCGCAATCGGGGTGACATCCTGACCGCCGTCGGAGGTGTCGGTGGAGCGGATCATGTAGGTGCGGATGCCTTCGCCGCCGGTAAAGTCGAAAACGAGGTGCTCAAGGTCATTGATACGGACATAAACCTTGTTCTCCCATAACGTACCGCTGATCGTGACGCGGCCGGGGAATTCATCCATCAAAGCAAGGGCAAGGGTCAACATCATGGATGTTGCGCGAAGCTGGGCCTCTGTTTTACCTGCATGTTCGATGATCATAATGGCTCACTTTGTCACGTAATCGTGAATACTTTGTTAAGAAAACTGTACGGTCCATAGGCATCTGTGTCAAATCCATTCCGGGTCCAATATATTCAGGACGTAATAATCGATTCTTTCACAGGCATTTTATGACATCAAAAATTCTCGTTCCGCTTTATGCGCTGACTTTGATCCTCAGTGCGTTCCTATTGTTCTCGGTCCAGCCGATGTTCGCCAAGATGATCCTGCCCTTCCTCGGTGGCTCGCCGTCTGTTTGGAATATCGCCATGGTGTTTTTCCAGGGTATGCTGCTGGGCGGTTATGCCTATGCGCACATGACCAGCCGCCATTTAAGCGTCAGGACGCAGGCGATCCTGCATATTCTGCTGCTCTCGGCCTGTGCCGTGTTCCTGCCGCTGGCTCTGCCCTCCGGCCTGCAGCCATCGGAACATCCGGCGCTGTGGCAGATCGGATTGATGGCCGGGGTTGTCGGTGCGCCGTTCTTTATTCTCTCGGCCTCGGCCCCGCTGGTCCAGCACTGGTTCGCGGCGACGGATCACAAGGATGCGTCGAACCCCTACTTCCTCTATGCCGCCAGCAATATCGGCAGTATGGTCGCCCTGCTTTCCTATCCCGTGGTTGTCGAACCTTTGCTGACCGTCAGGATGCAGAACGCGGCCTGGGCCGGCGGCTATGGCGTGCTTATTGCGTTGATGGCGTTTTGCGCCCTTCTGGTATGGAACCGCAAGACGGCGGCGGGGCCGGTGGTGGCTGTCTCGCAGACACCGGTAAAAATTAAACTCGCCTGGCTGGCGCTGGCCTTTATTCCGTCCAGTCTGATGCTGGGCGTGACCACTTATATCACGACGGATATGGCGTCGATCCCGTTGTTGTGGATTCTGCCGCTGTCGCTTTACCTCCTGACATTTATCCTGGTTTTTGCACGCCGTGAAATTGTGAAGATGCATGTGGCCGTCTCGCTGTTTACGGCTTTTATAACGCTGCTGATCGTGCTTATGGCGGTCAAGGTGTTCGATAAAAGCATTGTGATGCTGGCCATGCACCTGCTGGTTTTCTTTTTTGCCTCCCTCCTCTGTCACAAGAAACTGGCCGATATGCGCCCACCGGCCAGCGACCTGACAGGGTTTTATATGATCATGTCGCTGGGTGGGGTGCTGGGCGGTGCTTTCAACGCACTTGTTGCGCCGTTTATTTTTGTTATGCCCCTGGAGTATACTCTGGTGCTGTGTGCCGTGCTGTTTGTGCGCGGGTATGCGTTTTTACCGGAAAAGATGCGCTTTACCCGGCCAGATCTTTCAGGTCTGGTTCAAACGCCGCGTTTCTGGCTGCTGTCTGCGGCTATAATCGCCACCTACTTTGCCATTTCTGAACGGACCATTACCTATGTGATCGCGGCGGCCCTCCTTGCGGGTGTGGCGATGGCATCTTTCCGTTCGCGCCCTGTCGCCTATGCGGTGGTCGGCAGTATTTTCCTGATGGTCTATTCGCCCATCATGGTGCTTCAGAATTCGAACATTCTGGAATTGCGCCGTAATTTCTTCGGCGTGTTGCAGGTCAGCGACCATGAAGGCCTGCGGAACTTCTTCCACGGAACCACCCTGCACGGTGCGCAGCCGATCAGTCCGCAATTCCACATGACCCAGATGACTTATTACCACCCGCTTGGCCCTGTCGGTGACATGTTCCGCATACTTGATGGTCGTAAAGGCCCGCAACGGATCGGCGCCATCGGCCTCGGCACCGGAACAATTGCCTGTTACAAGCACAAAGACCGTATTTTCGATTTCTATGAGATTGATGCGGACGTCGTCGAGATTGCCGAAAATAAAAAACTGTTCAGCTACCTCAGCAATTGCGGCAGCCCCTACCATGTCACGCTTGGCGATGGCCGTCTTACACTGGAGAATGTCCCGGATGGAACGTATGACGCCCTGATCGTCGATGCGTTCAGTTCCGATAACATCCCGATGCATCTGCTGACGCTGGAGGCGCTTGAGCTTTACATGCGCAAGGTCAAGGCCGGCGGGATGATTGCCTTTAACATTTCCAACCGTTATCTGGATCTGAAGCCGCAACTGGCCTCGCTGTCACGGGAAACACGCGTCCCAGTGATTTTCCGGTATTCGCCGAGCGGGAAAATAGCTCCGGATTTCAGCCTGCGTTATGCCCCGTCGATCTGGGCGGTCTTCTCGCCTAATCTTGAAACACTGTTGCCGCTGCGCAAGAATAGTAAATGGGAACCTGTCCCGCCGACTGAACACCGCGTTTGGACCGACGATTACGCCAACATCCTTTCATC
>JAQGJB010000007.1 GCA_028290825.1 Micavibrio sp. | reverse complement strand
AAAGCTGGCGCAGGCCACGCGTGACACGGTGTTGCGCCAGACGGTTATAAAAGGCCGCACGCGCGGCATTTCGGTTGAGCATCCGGAAGCCAAGCTGGAACGGAAGGACGGCGAGCGTTTGCTTCAGAATTTTGGGGTTGAGATTTTCTTCCTCATCCAGCCAGTCTTCGAGGCGATAGTCGCCCTTTACATCCCTGATATTGCCAACGCTGTCATGGCTTCTTTCTTTATCCATGCGCAAAAGGAAAAGTGGTTTATCCTCGGCTTTTACGGGCGTCTTCTGCGGCCCAAGGGCGAAGGCCATATCGGGGCACAGGATGACGGTGCAGTTAAAATGCTCTCTGGCGAAGGCATGGCTTTTATGATCGCGGACCAGCAGCGTAAAATCCGGGTGCGCGTTGATGATCGACTGCGCCTGTTTCAGGCGTTCGGCCGTTTCAAAATGCAGGGATTGAGGCAGCTGAACAACCTTACGGTCTGGAAATTCCTGCAGGATCTTTTCACGGAAATCCTGGTGATGGGTCCATAAATCACCGAAATTACCGCCGCCATGAATGAAGATCGTTCCTTCCGGCAAAGCTTTTTTGAGTTGCTGGGTGGAATGCCGGGCAAAATTACTGACGAAGGCGGGGCGCATTTTATGCCAGTTTTTAAAATACTCGATCTCCCCGAGCCAGATGGCGCTATCCCCGACATTCGAATGGTTTGGAAAATCGAGCAGGGCGAATTTTCCCGATGCCGGAACCAGCGGGCCAAGGGCCCGGTGAATTTCCTGTTGCAGGGATTCGATGATCT
Organism: Micavibrio sp.; assembly: GCA_028290825.1. Classification (GTDB taxonomy): domain Bacteria; phylum Pseudomonadota; class Alphaproteobacteria; order Micavibrionales; family Micavibrionaceae; genus Micavibrio. The sequence continues at coordinate 29,999 of JAQGJB010000007.1, read as the reverse complement.
GAACTGTATTACTCATGGAAAACTCCGGTTAACTGGGTCAGCTAGTACGCGCCCTTGCGGCACGCGATGACACCAACGGTTTTGAACAAGATGGAAATATCATTCCAGAACGACCAGTGCCTGACATAGCGTGTATCAAGCTCCACCCGTTCTTCGTAGGAAACGTCATTGCGGCCACTGACCTGCCACAGGCCGGTGATGCCCGGCTTTACGGCGTAGTAATCCGCAATGTGATCGCCGTAATAATGAATTTCATCACTGACGATGGGGCGGGGTCCGACCAGGCTCATTTCACCCCTCAGAACGTTGAACAACTGCGGCAATTCGTCGATGCTGGTCTTGCGGATAAAATGCCCGATTTTTGTAATGCGCGGGTCGTTTCTTAGTTTGAAATCCTTTTCCCACTCGGCCCTGGCCGCCGGGTCGCGCGCCAGAAGGTCTTTGAGGATTTGTGCCGAATTGATATCCATGCTGCGGAATTTCCAGCATTTAAAAGTCTTGCCGCCCTGTCCCAGCCGCGTATGGCCGAAGAATGCGGGACCGCCATCCTTCCTGATTTTATAAGCCACGAAGAGGAATACCGGCGACAGAACAAGAAGCCCTGCCGCGGCGGCGCATTTATCCATGAGTAATTTAGCGAGCTGCCCCGCTGTTGCGTGATCGCGCACCATTTAAGCCGCCAGTCTGCGCTGTTCTGTATCCGGTGCAAAGGCACCGCGGTGACCCTGCTTATTCTGCTTGCGGCGCCAGGCCCAGGCGGTCGACACGATTGTTTCGATGTCGGAATAAAGCGGTTGCCAGTTAAGAATGCGCTGCGCCTCGGTGGCGTTGGCGACCAGAACCGCAGGGTCGCCGGTGCGACGGTCAAATTCCTGCGCCGGGACGGTATGGCCGGTGATGCGGCGGACGGTGTTCACGACTTCGCGGACACTTTGCCCGTTATTGGTGCCGAGGTTGAGAGTAAGGTTGCCCTTGTTTTTCATCATATGGCGAAGCGCAAGCACATGAGCTTCGGCCAGGTCCATGACATGAATGTAATCGCGGATGGCGGTGCCGTCATGCGTATCATAATCAGTGCCGAAGATCTGAATCTGCGGCAGTTTATCGCTTGCCACCTGCATCAGCAGAGGAACGAGGTGCGTATCGGTTTTATACGCTGTGCCGATCTGGCCGTCATCATCCGCGCCGGCGGCATTAAAGTAACGAAGAATGGCGTACTGCGAACCATAGGCAGCGGAATAATCGCGGATCATGTTTTCCATGGCCAGTTTGCTGTTACCATAGGGATTGATCGGACGCAGGGGGTGAGCTTCGGTAATTGCATCAGAGAGTGGTGATCCGTAAACCGCAGCCGTGCTGGAGAATACCATATTCGTGATGCCGTTCTGGCGGGCTTCCTCAAGCAGGCATTGAGAGCCATGGATGTTGTTGTCATAAAATTCAGCAGGGTTTTTGACTGAATCTCCAACCTGAATAAGGGCGGCAAAATGCATGATAGAGGCAGGCCGGTACTTTTTGATAACGGCGGATAAGGCCTGACGATCACGGATATCGCCAACTTCCAAGGGACCCCACTTAACGGCAGCCTCATTTCCAGAAATAAGGTTGTCATAAGAAACAGGAAAATATCCGTTCGCTTTCAGGGCTTTACATGCATGGGAGCCGATATAGCCGGCTCCACCAGTCACTAAAACAACTTTTTCATTTATCATTTACGCACTCTCTCTATTAAGGGGTGGTCATATCACATAAGACTTAACTAATGCAAACAAATGCTGCAGTGCGGCTATCTATAACGATTTTTACTTCTCTTTAGTTCCGTAAAAAAAATCAAGCGGTGTGGTCTGGCTTTAGACACGGATGAATTTCTAGAGTGACAACTTGGCGCAATTACGGTAATCGTCGCCTCATTATTGCCGCACTGCAATGTGAACACCTCGGTCTTGTTTATTGAGACCGATGTAATATCTGACATCACGTTTTTTTGTCCCAACTTCTAACCCGCAGGTCGACCCGCATGTCTTTCTCCAATGCCATCAAGCCCGTTCGCAAAGCCGTTTTCCCCGTTGCCGGGCTTGGCACACGGTTTCTTCCCGCCACGAAAGTCATGCCGAAGGAAATGTTGCCTCTGGTCGACCGCCCTTTGATCCAGCATGCGATCGATGAAGCGCGCGATGCCGGAATTGAAGAGTTTATTTTCATTACCGGTCGCGCCAAGGAAATGCTGGAAACGCATTTCGACCATCAACCGGAATTGATGGAAACCCTGGAAAAGCGCGGTAAACACGATCTGCTGGAGAAAGTAAAAGCCACCGCCCTGCCGGAGGGTTCACTTTTCCTGACACGCCAGGCAAAACCCCTTGGTCTTGGCCATGCAATATGGTGCGCGCGCAAACTGGTTGGGAATGAACCTTTTGCCATCCTCCTGCCCGATGATGTCGTGCTTGCGAAAAAAGGCTGTCTCTCGCAGATGATCGAGACCTATAACGAAATCGGCGGAAATATTGTCGGTGTGATGGATGTGCCGCGCGAACAGACCGCCAGCTACGGCATCCTCGATATAAAAACCGATGATGGGAAACTGGTTGATATCAAAGGACTCGTTGAAAAGCCGAAGCCGGAAGATGCGCCCTCCACGCTTTCGGTTATCGGGCGTTATATTCTTCAGCCTGAAGTCTTTGATCACCTGGCAAGCTTTGAGAAGGGCGCTGGCGGTGAAATTCAGATCACCGATGCCATGGCCAAGCTGATCGGTAAACAGCCTTTCCATGGCCTGCGTTATGAGGGGCAGCGTTACGATTGCGGCAGCCGTCTTGGTTTTATCGAGGCTAATATAGCCTTCGGCATGGAAGATCCTGAAATCGGTAAACAGGTGCGTGATCTCGTAAAGCGGTTCGCGGCCTAACCCCCGGGGAAGCCTGGTAGAGGATGCAATTTCCGCGGTTCTGAAGGGAACTATTAGGACAGGAACACGTTGGCTTGGGTAGTTCACAACAGCCAATGGAGTCCCGAAATGACAACCAAAACCATGGAAAATCTCTTTCACGATATGCTGAAAGATATTTATTACGCCGAAAAGAAAATCCTGAAGGCTCTGCCGAAAATGGCAAAAGGCGCGCAATCGCCGAAAATCAAGGCCGCCTTTGAAAAGCACCGCGATGAAACTGAAGGCCAGATCGAGCGCCTGGAGCAGGTTTTCGAAATTATCGGCAAACGCCCGCAAGGCAAAACCTGCGAAGCCATCAATGGCATTCTGGAAGAAGGCGAAGAAGTTCTGGAAGAATACAAAGGTTCTGATGCAATCGACGCGGGTCTTGTTGCTGCGGCACAGGCTGTCGAGCACTATGAAATGGCTCGTTACGGCACGCTGAAACGCTGGGCCGAACTGATGGGTCTGAGCGATGCCGTCAAGCTTCTGGATGAAACCCTGAAGCAGGAATGCAAGACCGATGAGGACCTGACCAAACTGGCAGATACCCAGGCCAACCAAAAAGCCTTGAAAGCCGCGTAAAACTTTTTAAGATTGTCGGGAAAGGCGTGCTCTGACGGGCGCGCCTTTTCGGGCATGGTTGGGAATGGAATGGGAATTTTAAAACGTTTGGCTGCACTTCCCGCGTTTAATTTCGCACTCCTGCTGTGGAAAAATCTTCAGCAGGATTATCTCAGCCTGATTTCGGCGGGCATTGCTTTTTACTTCCTGCTGGCCGCCTTTCCTGCGATCGGTGCCCTGATCTCGCTTTACGGTCTTTTCTCCGATCCGGCCTTTGTTGCGGGGCAGATGGACACGTTGGGTCGTTTTCTCCCGCGTGCGGCCATTGCCATTCTCTCCGATCAGGCACGTAGTTTTGCGTCTTCCAATACCAAAATCCTCGGGCTCGGATTTTTCATCAGTGTGACATTGGCCATTTATAGCGCGACCAAGGGCGTGAACGCCCTGATCCAGGGGCTGAACATCGCGTATAATCTCGTTGAACGCAGAAATCTGGTGAAGGTGAATGCCGCGGCCTTTCTTCTGACCTTTGTAATGATGGCCTATTTCCTTCTTTCTTTATCGCTCGTGGCTGTTTTACCGGCCATGGCGGAGCTAATGGCTTTTCCGCGCGTGATTGAAAATTCCATTCTCATGGCGCGCTGGCCCTTGCTGTTCCTGATGGCAATTATCGGTCTGGAGATTCTTTACGCTTACGGACCCTCATGGAAAATTCCAAAATGGAATTTAATCAGTTATGGGTCGTTCATAGCGACGCTGCTGTGGCTGGGGCTATCCTTGGTGTTTTCGGTCTTTGTAACGAATTTCGCCAGCTATAACGAAACCTATGGCTCGCTCAGCGCGGTGATTATTCTTCTTCTCTGGTTCTGGCTCAGCGCCCTCACTATCCTGATCGGCGCCGAGATCAATGCGACGGCCGAACAATTCGCTCAGGACCGCATAAGCAAACCTGCAGGCACGGAATAGATTTTATCTTCCCCCAACAGATGAACACGCTCCAGCACTGAAAAATACCGGGAAATCGCCGTATTCAGGACATCGAGGCCCCCGGTGTAAGACCCAAAGGCCGGAATGATCATTCTTTCATCGTTCTCGATAAAACAGCGCCGGGAAATCAGTGTGCCGTGATACTGGATGGTCGCCTTCGGGTGAAGGTGACCGCTTATCTCATAAAACTGGCCGGATGGTTCGTGGCGGAATGAAATGCCGGCTTCGTGATAGACATCGTAACTGGCCATGCCGGACGGAACGAAATCGCCATCGTGATTGCCGCGAATCCAGATGGGGTCATAGTCGCGAAGCTCATCGAAAATCCGGTAATCTCTGGTGTTGAGGCGCTCATAACCCTGCCTGTCATGAAAACAATCGCCAAGAATCAGAAGGCGTTTCATGCCTGATCCCATCAGAACCGTCATCAGGCGGGTGAGCGTTTCATGGCTGTCATAGGGCGGCAGGAAATACCCGCGCTTCGCAAAATGTGATGATTTTTCAAGATGAAGATCGGCGACGATCAGCATGCCTTTTTCCGGCCATAACAATGCACCGGAAGGATCAAGGATGAATTCATGATTGTTAAAGGTGATTTTCATGCCAGGTCCTCAACCTGCTGCAATCCTGTTTCCTTCAGGAGATCCTGCTCCAGCGCTTCGAGATAATATTCTCCGGCTTGTTTGCGCGGTGCGCTCTCCCGCGCGATTTCCAGGATCATCGGTACCGCCAGCGGAGAAATTCTTTTCAGGGCTTTGACTACGATCCTGTCCTGCATTGCGACCAGCATATCGGACAGCCGCCCGGTATCGATCAGCCCCCCTTCCGCATCCTGCACCGCGGCGCGCAGAAGGATGTGATTTTTTTCGTACTGGTAAAGGACATCGTAAATCAGGTCGGAACTGAACGTCATCTGCCGCCCGCTTTTCTGCTGGCCGGGATGGCGGCGTTCGATCAGCCCGGCGATAACGGCGGCCTCACGGAACGTGCGTTTCAGAAGGGGCGTATCCTCCAGCCATTCAGGCAGTTCCTCGCCCAGCAGATCGACGGAAAAAAGAGTTTCCGCATGCAGTGGCGGCTTCATCGACCAGACCACAAGCGCATAATCGGTGGCCACAAACCCCAGCGGCTTATACCCAAGCCGCGTCATGCGCCGCATCAGCAGGAACCCGAGCGTCTGATGCGCGTTCCGTCCGGCAAAGGGGTAGGCAACCATAAAATGCCGGCCCGCGCGTGGAAAGGTCTCGATCAGCAATTTATCCATCCCCGGCATGACTGATTGCTCCTGCTGCAGGCTCAGCCAGGCATGAACGTTTTCAGGCAGCCGGTCCCAGTCGTCCGGATGTTCCATCAGCGCACGGACGCGCGCCGACAGGTGGGTGGACAGAGGCAGTTTGCCGCCGTCATAACTCGGGATTTTCGGCGTGTCGGAACTGGTGCGTGACACCATCACCGCCATATCGTGCAGACCGTCAAAGCGAACGACATTCCCGGCAAACAGAAAGGTGTCGCCGGGGGTCAGGTGATTGATAAAAAACTCCTCGATCTGCCCGAGTTTGCGGCGGCCCATTTTGACCTGCAGCATTGGCGCCTCGACGATTGTGCCGATATTCATACGGTATTGCCGCGCCAGCTTCGGTTCCACCAGTTCATAAAGGCCCAGTTCGTTTTTGCGCAGGCGGCTGTAGCGGTCATAGGATTTCAGGACATAGCCGCCATCCTCGACAAAGCGCAGGCAGTCGTCAAAATCCCGGCGCGGCAGAGTGTGATAAGGCCAGGCGGTCACGACTTCGCCGTATAGGGAATCCGCATCAAAGGGCGCGGCGCAGGCCGTACCGAAAATATGCTGGGCCAAGACATCAAGCCCGCCACGCCGCACCATGACACCATCAAGTTCGTGATGCGCAATCGCGCTCAGCGCCGCCTGGCATTCCAGGTATTCGAACCGGTTAGTCGGCACAAGGATCGCACGGCTCGGTTCGTTCAGGCGGTGGTTGGACCGGCCAATCCGCTGTAATAACCGGCTGACCCCCTTTGGCGCACCGATCTGTATGACAAGATCAACCTCCGCCCAGTCAATGCCGAGGTCGAGCGAGGATGTCGCCACCACGCAATCAAGGTCGCCGCGTGCCATGGCATCTTCGACCTTGCGACGCAGCTCACGCTCCAGCGAACCGTGATGCAGGGCGATTTTCAGGTTTTTATTGTTTATCTTCCACAAGGTCTGGAAGATCAATTCCGCCTGCGCCCGCGTATTGACGAAGACGATGCTCATACCGCTTTGGCAAAGTGCCGCATAAATTTCCGGCATCGCATAAAGCGCCATGTGGCCGGCCCAGGGAATGCGTTCCTTCGAATGCAGAATGGTGATATCGGGGGCCACGCGGGCAGGGGCCTGAATAATCATCCCGTCAGGTTTGCACAGCCAGTCCCGCGCCAGCGGCGGGTCGGATATGGTGGCCGACAATCCTGTAAATTGCGCATCAGGCGCCAGTCTGCGCAACCGCGCCAGCGCCAGAGACATCAGGTCGCCGCGTTTGGAATGCATCAGGGCATGAAGTTCGTCAACGATAACAAAGCGCAGGTTTTTAAAATACTCCGCCGCATTGTCATACGAAATGAGCATGGACAGCGATTCCGGTGTCGTCATCAGGATATCTGGCGGTTTGATCTTTTGTCGTGCACGCTTGGACGATGGTGTATCGCCCGTCCGTGTCTCATAGGTTATCGGCAGGCTCATTTCTGCGATCGGGCGGCCGATACTACGGTGGACGTCAACGGTCAGGGCCTTCAGCGGTGAAATATAAAGGGTATGCAGGCCTTTTTCGTGCCCCCCTTCCAAAAGGGCGGTGAGCGAAGGCAGAAATCCGCTCAGTGTTTTTCCGGCACCCGTCGGGGCGCAGAGAAGAACATCGTGTCCCGATTGCGCCGCGGCCAGAACCTCCAGTTGATGCGGAAACCAGTCCCAGCCCTGCGCCCGGAGCCATTCGGTCAAGCGCGGTGGTGGTTGCGCAGGCGCACGGGATGACGCATCTCCGATTTGCCCTATATCCCTTTTATGAACCTTCTGCGCCATGATCTTTATATAGGTCCTGCAAAGACCTTTATCGACCCCCGCATGCCGGTGGAGAGGGCGATTATCACGCATGCCCATGGCGATCATGCACGTTCCGGGCACGGCCATGTGCTGGCCACGCCGGAAACGATCGGTTTGATGAAGCTGCGTTACGGTGAGGATTCCGCCATGCACTGGCAGGAACTTCCCTATGGTCAGAGCGTCGATGTTAACGGTGTTACCGTCAGCCTGCACCCGGCAGGGCATATTCTCGGCAGCGCCCAGGTGCTGCTGGAATCGAAAGATCGCCGCATCGTTGTCTCGGGTGATTACAAAAGGTTTTCGGACGGAACCTGCCCCGCCTTTACGCCTTTGAAATGTGATATATTCGTAACCGAGGCCACCTTCGGCCTGCCCGTTTTCCAGCATCCCGACCCGCATGGTGAGATCAGGAAACTCCTGACCTCCATGAAAAACTTTCCCGAACAGAGCCATATGGTCGCTGTTTACGCCCTCGGCAAAGCCCAGCGCGTGATCAGCCTGATCCGGCAGGAGGGCTATAACGATCCTATTTACCTGCACGGTGCCATGGTCAACATGTGCGATTTTTACCAGCGCAACGGCGTTGACCTCGGCGAACTGCGCAAGGCGACCGGCCTGCCGAAGGGGGCGTTGAAAGGGTGCCTTGTTCTGGCGCCGCCATCGACCCTGAAGGAGCCATGGTCGCGGCGTATGACCGACCCTGTGCTCGGCATGGCTTCCGGGTGGATGACCGTGAAGCAGCGCGCGCGGCAATACGGCATTGAACTGCCTTTGGTTATTTCCGACCATGCCGACTGGAACGAATTGTGCCAGACCATACGGGAGACTGAGGCGGGCGAAATATGGGTGACGCATGGCCGCGAAGACGCGCTGGTCCACTGGTGCGAGACGCAGGGGTTAAAGGCCGCGCCGTTGCACCTGCAGGGCCGGGAGGATGAGGAAGAGGCATGAAACATTTCGCCGCCTTTCTTGAGGCCATCCTTCTGACCCCGTCGCGGAACCAGAAAATCGCCCATATGGTGCGTTATTTCCGTGACGCGCCTGATCCTGATCGCGGCTATGCGCTGGCCGTCCTGACGGGGAACCTGTCGATTGCCAACGTAAAGGCGGCCTTGCTGAAAGATATCGTCCTGCAAAAGGTCGATCCGGTGTTGTTTGGCATGTCCTATGATTATGTCGGCGATCTTGCGGAAACGATCGGCCTGATCTGGCCGGATCATGACCGGAAAGACCTGCCGACCCTGTCGGGTCTGATACTGGAGCTTGAAGCCGCTGATAAAAACCGCCTGCCCGGTATCATCGCGGGTCATTTGTCGAGTGCAACGCCCACGGAACGCTGGGCCATCATCAAACTGGCGACGGGGAATCTGCGCGTCGGCGTTTCCGAACGGCTGGCCAAGACGGCGCTGGCCGAATTCGGCGGAAAGACTCTGGATGAAATCGAAAAGATCTGGCACGGGCTTGAATGTCCCTATACCGACCTGTTCCAGTGGCTTGAGGGCCGGGGGCCTGCGCCTGAAATCCATCATCACCGCACATTCCACCCGCTGATGCTGTCGCACCCGGTTGACGAGCAAAAGGATTTCGGGAATTTAAATCCGTCCGAATTTCAGGCCGAATGGAAATGGGACGGCATTCGTGTGCAACTGGTGCTGGGCGAGGGTGAAAAGGCGATGTTTTCCCGCACCGGAGACAATATCGGTCACACATTTCCGGATTTGATGGAAAGCCTGTCTGGCTCCGCGGTGCTTGACGGCGAATTACTGGTCGGGCCGGATTTTACGCCCCTCTCCTTCAATGCCCTGCAACAGCGCCTTAACCGTAAAACGGTCACGCGCAAGATGCAGAACGAATATCCGCCCTTCGTCAGGCTCTATGATATCCTGTTTGACGGGGCCGAGGATGTGCGCGGGCTCCCCCTTGTTGAACGGCGCGCACGGCTGGAATCCTGGATCGCGCGCAACCCGCAGACGAAGCTCGACCTGTCGCAGATCATCCCCTATGAATCCTGGGAGCAGCTTCGCGGTATCCGCCTGCAGGGCGCGGAGGAGCAGGGGCATGAGGGTGTAATGCTGAAACATAAGGACAGCCCCTATGTACCGGGGCGGCCCAAAGGCCTCTGGTTCAAATGGAAACGTGATCCGCGGCTGATCGACGCCATCCTGATGTACGCCCAGCGCGGCCATGGCAAGCGATCTTCTTTCTATTCCGATTACACCTTTGGTGTCTGGAAGGGCAATGAAATCGTTCCTGTGGGGAAGGCCTATTTCGGGTTTACCGACGAAGAACTTCTGCAGATCGACAAATGGGTGCGCCATCATACCATCAGCCGCTTCGGGCCGGTGCGCGAAGTCAGCAAAGAGCTGGTCTTCGAGGTTGCCTTCGACAGTGCCAACGCCAGTTCCCGCCATCGGTCCGGCGTCGCGCTGCGCTTTCCCCGCATTCACCGTATCCGGTGGGACAAGCCCGCACAGGAAGCGGACAGGCTGGAAACACTGAACAGCTTTATAGAATAGCTCAGGTTTCGGCGAGGGCTTTCAGTTTCGCGAGGCCTCTCTCGAAATGCGGGCCAATCATTTTTTCGCAGTTGAAAATCAGGTTCATGATCTTGCCTATGAAAGATTGGGGCCCGTAAGTGGCCCATGTCAGCGTCGTCGTCCCGTCATCATTCGGGTGAAGCACCATTTCGGCCATGTTATGTGCTTTGAACGGTTTAAAGAAATCGAGGGTGAGGACGACTTTCTCATCCGGCATGCTTTCGACGATCGTCATGCGGCCGCTGCCGATCTTATTGTTGCCCGACCATTCATGGGTTGCCCCGACCCCGGATTCCGGTCCGCTGAAATTTATCTCCATGTTCGGGTCGATATCCATCCACGGCGACCATTCCGTACCTTTGCGCAGATTATTCAGAAAGGAAAAGATTTTCTGAGGCGTGGCGCTGATCCTGACCGAGCGTTCAACGCGGAAATAATTCGCCCGGGTCGAGGCGTAAAGCAGAAAGCCGACAAGGACGATAATCAGGGAAATAATAAGCTTCGGGATCATAAATAAGAGTTCCTGTTCTTTATAAACGTTCGCCATCTTATGGGTGATGGTGTTGAAGAATCAACATTTTATGGCAGCCAGCCATGCGCGCTCGGCGCATTAGCGATAAAATCCCGGATTGCCATGGAAACGATTGACATTGCAGGACAAAAAGGCAATCTCAGAGTCATGAGCGAGCAGCCCCAATATGCGATTGAAATCGATCACCTGACCAAGGTTTATCCCGCGACGGCCAAAAGCCCGATCAAGGCGGCATTGCAGGACGTTTCTCTTAAAATTCCGCGCGGGTCCATCTACGGTTTGCTGGGTCCAAACGGCGCCGGTAAATCGACGCTGATCAATACACTCGCCGGGCTGTCAGTCAAATCGGCGGGGGAGGTGAAAATCTGGGGCCGCGATATTCACGAAGATGTAAAAAACGCAAAATCCGCCATCGGCATCGTGCCGCAGGAAATAAACTACGATCCGTTCTTCACCCCGGCCAAGCTTCTCGATATCCAGGCAGGTCTATACGGCGTGCCGAAGGCCGAGCGCCGCACCAGGGAGCTTCTCGAAATGGTCGGCCTGACGGCGCAGGCGGATGCCTATACGCGCTCCCTCTCCGGCGGTATGAAGCGCCGTCTGATGGTGGCAAAGGCGATGGTGCATTCGCCGCCGATCCTTGTTCTCGATGAACCGACGGCAGGTGTCGATGTCGAATTGCGTCAGCAACTCTGGGATAACGTCAAGGCACTGAACAAAAACGGAGTAACCGTTTTGCTGACCACGCATTATCTTCAGGAAGCGGAAGAATTATGCGACCGCATCGCCATTATCAATCACGGAAAAATCGTCGTCGATGATGATACGCGAACCCTTTTGTCACGGATGGAGGCAAAGGAAATCCATTTCCACCTTGATCGCAATATTGTTGATCTGCCGGACGCCCTGAGGCGCTATAATCCGGAACAGCAGGGGCGCCGCACGCTGGTTATCCGCTATGCGCCGACCGAACATTCCGCCGGTGAAATTATTGCCGCGGTGCAGGGCGCGGGCTACGGGATCGCCGATCTCTCCACGCAGGAAAGCAACCTTGAAGACCTGTTCCTGCACTTCACCAAGGGCAAATAAGGCCGTTTTAACGTTTTAATTTGCCCTTTTAGGCAGCTTCTGGTATTTCCGCAGGATAAATAAGCGCTCGTAGCTCAGCTGGATAGAGTATTGGTTTCCGAAACCAAGGGTCGAAGGTTCGAGTCCTTCCGGGCGCGCCATTTTCTTCACATCATAACCCGATCAGGCGACCAGCAATTGCGGTGCCTTAGCCGCAAGTTCTGCGGTCCCCGCTGCCGGTTGCTCCGCGCGGATTGCTTTCCCGTTAATGACATGGGCGATTTCCTCCGCCCCCAGCGTCTCATATTCATGAAGCGCATCACCGAGGCGCAGCCAGGCTTCCTTGTTATCGCTTATGGTCTGTTTCGCCTCGCGGTAGGCGTCGTTGCAAAGTTTGCGGACCGAGGCAATGAGCTTTTCATTGGTTTCGCCGGAACCGCTGCCCAGGCTGAACAGGCGGGTATAATTGACCATGCCTATTCCTTCGTCCATTTCATTGCGGTCGTCCAGGACCATGCCGTGTTGCATGACCATGACATGGGCCACAGCGGTCATCTGCTCCATATCTCCGGACGCGCCGACGCTGACATTTTCAAAGCCGCCATAAAAAATCTCCTCAGCAGCCCGCCCGGCGGCATACATCGCCATATTGGCTTTCAACTGATTGATCGTCTGCAAGCCTTCCTCAGCCAGGGTCAGCACATGCCCTAATGATTTCGCGCGTGGAATGACGGTCGCCTTCTCCGGGCGGCTGGTGCCGTATTTCAGGTGCATGAAGTGCCCGACAATGGCATGTCCGGCCTCGTGTCTTTTGACACGTTCTTTCAGCGCCTCCGAATGCGACTTGTCCTTTTTCTCAGGGCCAAGAACAATCTTGTCATAGGTTTTTAGCAGGATTTCCTGACCGATGCGGCTCAGACCGTAGCGGGAACAATAAAGCGTCGCTTCATTGATGATATTGGCGAGGTCCGCACCGGAACCGCCGCGCGTCAGGCGCGACAAGGCCTTGAGATCAATAGTGTCATCAAAAAGATCCGGCCTTTTGGTTTCCAGTTTCTTTTTCTCGATATAGAAGGCCAGTATCTTTTCCCGGTCTTCTTCATTGGGCAGGTCGACATATTCATGGCGGGTGAAGCGGCCCGGACGCAACAGGGCCGCATCCAGCATTTCCGGGCGGTTGGTTGCGGCAATCACGATGACGCCGCTGCTGTTATCGAAGCCGTCCATTTCCACCAGCATCTGGTTCAGGGTCTGTTCCTGTTCCTGGGAGCCGGGATGGCTGGAGGAACTGCGGGCGCGTCCTACGGCGTCGATCTCGTCGATAAAAATAATGCAGGGACCAAGTTTCTTTGCATGCTCGAACATATTGCGTACACGGGCCGCACCAAGGCCGACAAACATTTCAACGAAATCGGAACCCGAAACGCTTAGGAACGGAACTTTGGCCGCCCCGGCAAGACTTTTGGCGAGCAGCGTTTTCCCCGTTCCCGGCGGGCCGACAAGAAGGGTGCCGCGTGGAATGATGCTGCCCATCTTTTTAAACTTCTGCGGATCTTTCAGGAAATCGACGATATCCTGCATGCTGGCCTTGGCTTCGTCCTGACCGATGACACTGCCCAGGTTTTCTTTCGGATATTCCGTGGAGAATTTCTTTTTATTTTTGCCCATGCCGCCCTGCATGAGTTTCTGCCCCAGGACCATCGCCAGGATAACGACCGGCAGGAAAATCGAGGCTCCGATAAGCGGCGTGGATATTTCATCCCAAACCCTTTTGAGAACCGGACCTTTTGGCGGCGGCTCGGCCTTTACAGAAAGGTTTTTGTCGATGGCGCCAATCTCTGACACCATCTTTGCACCCTGCCCGTAAACGCCGTTAGTGTTAAAAATATCGCCATTGTCCTTGCGGCGCGCGATGATCATATCGCCACGCATGGTAACTTCCGAAAGCCTGCCTTCCCGGACGGCATTCATGAACTGGCTGACGGGAACTGTGGGGCCGTTATTTTCCGGCCAGAAATCATAAGTGGTCAGACCGAGCGCAACAGCGGTAAAGACACCGGCGATCTTGCCGTTACGCGTACGGAGCCATGAGGCGATTTGTGATTTACGCATAAATATTAGCCCTGTTTAATTTTTTCGATTAAGAAACGATAATGTTTAACATAAGTAAGGGTGTGTCAAGAAAAAATGGGCAGAATGCGAGGTTTCCATCCTTTATCATGCGGGCAGGGTCGGGCGGTAAGCCGCCAAGATATTGTCAAGAAAGAATTATTCACGTTGTTCATTTTGTTCGCGGAAAAAGCGATGTTACGGCTGACGCCTCCAAATGTAATGGGCCAACAGGCCGCCGTTCTGAAAATTCAGGGCATAAGATCGAGACTGAAAATTATAGGAAAATATTCATAAAATGTCAAGTCAGGCAGAAACCGGCCTCAGGTGCGTGGAATAATGCTGAATTTCTTCAGCGCATCGTCCTGCCTTTTGGCGAGGTCGGTCACGTTAAACCCGTCGATCATTTCATTGAACAGGCGGTGCCAGTTGATCTGGGCTTTCAGATGCAGGAAGACGGAGCCGAGGCCGAGCGCGGCGCGGTCCATAAAAACGAATTCGCTTGGCACCGTGACGCCGCCGTTCTCCCGCAGACGTTCATGGACCTTTTGCGCCGTCTCGCGCCCGTAAACGCCTTCGGTTACTTCACCGATGGGGCGGATGCGGTCCTCCATCAGCGGGCCGTAGAGGAACCTTGCCCAGATGTTCAGGGTTTCAATTTTATCATTGCTGAGGTTTTTGAAGCCCCAGGTTTCATAAGCATGCACGGCGCGCGCGTTATCATCCTCCATCAGCGCATGATAAAGATCGATGACACCGCCGATAAAAGCGGGCGGAAATACGCGGACGCAGCCGAAATCGAGCAGGTTGATGCCGAGATCCTGACGCACCGAGTAATTCCCCAGATGCGGATCGCCATGGATGACACCGTAATAATAAAGCGGCACATACCAGGCCCGGAACATCGTATAGGCCAGTCTGTCGCGTGTTTCCTGCGGCGCATCGACATAGTTCAGTATTTTATCGCCCTCCAGCCAGGTGCTGCACAACAGGCGTTTAGTGGAAAGGCCGTTAACGATTTCCGGTACATGGATGTCTTTCTCATCCCGAAGCATCCAGCGGTAGAGTTTGGCATGGCGGGCCTCCAGTTCGTAATCCAGCTCCTCGTTGAGGCGGAGGGCGAGTTCCTTGTGGATGTACTTGGTCGAGATGGCCTTGTCGTATTTTTCATACAGGCTGAAAATCAGTTTCAGCTGGTTGAGGTCGGCCTCGATCGCCGAGGACATATCAGGGTATTGCAGTTTGCAGGCGATCAGCTGCCCGTCATGGGTCACGGCCTTGTGCACCTGACCGAGGCTGGCGGCGGCGGAAGATTCTTTTTCGAACGATTTGAATTTTGTTTCCCAATCCGGCCCCAGTTCAGTTTTCATCCGGCGGCGGACAAAGGGCCAGCCCATCGGCGGGGCGTTGGACTGAAGCTGCTGCAGCGCGCGGGCATATTCAGGGGGCAGGGCTTCGGGAATGGTGGAAAGGATCTGGCCGACTTTCATCAGCGGGCCTTTTAAACCGCCAAGCGCGGTGAGAAGATCGGCGGCATGTTTTTCACGCTCAATCTTCATGCCGAGGTAACGTTCCCCGGCCATGCGCGTGGCCAGACCAGCCATGGCACCTGAAACTTTTGCATAACGCGCTATCCGGCCGCCAGCCGTGCTTGTTTCACCAAGCGGCTTATCCGCCTTGGTGGCTTTTGTCTTGCCGGTTGCGGCAGGGGCGTCATGTTCGCTTGGCGGTTTCTTTGTCATCTGGTAGAAAAATGGAGAAATTCCACAGAATGTCCAGTGTTAATATCCATGAAAATGTCCTCAACTGACCAAATTCGCGACCGCCTGCTGGAACAGGCGCTGCCAGACATTGCCTTTGACGGCTGGGTCTGGCCCGTGGCCGAGGCTGCGGCGGTGGCCTGCGGCTATGATAAAGCGATGGCGAGGGCTGTATTTCCGGCCGGGCTGCCGGATTTCGTCGCCCATCTCTCCGACTGGGCCGACCGGCAGATGCTGGATTCCCTCGGCCCTGTCGATGTTTCGGATCTGCGCATCCGCGACCGGATTCATCTGGGCGTCATGACGCGGATTGAAATCCTGACACCTTGGAAAGAGGCGATGCGACGGGCCGCGACCTATTGGGGCGTACCGCCGCGCAGCCTGCAGGCGGGTCGCCTCGTCTGGCGCAGCGCCGACAGAATTTGGCTATGGGCAGGAGACACTTCTCAGGATTATAATCGTTACACCAAACGCGCCCTGCTCAGCGGTGTGATTTCTGCAACAACACTGGCCTGGCTGAATAAGGATGCCGGCGATCTGTCCGAGGTCGAGGCTTTTCTCGACCGGCGCATCGGCAACGTGATGGCGCTTGGTAAAACGATTGGCCGGTTTAAAAAGCCGGCATAATGGCAACTAACAGGAACGAATATGATTAAAGTTATTTTATGTACGCTTATAGTAATGCTTACCGCGTCAGCCCCGGTTCATGCCCAGACCGCGGTCGAACAGGGGCAGGCCCCTTCCGCGCAGGCTTCTGCGATCAACAAACCGGTGCAGCAGGGCAGCCTCTCGGCCTTCTTTCATAAAATGTATATGAAGGTCACCGGCAAGCAGGACACCGATCCCGATCCGACGGCGACACTGGTGGCGCCTTTCGCCGACAGTACTGCGACACCGGCAAAAGCGGGCGAGCGCAATATCATGCGGCTGTCCACGAACACCGCACCCCTGGACCAGCCGCACCGCAGCTCCGCCGATCTTGCCGAGTGGTTGAGTCAGGCAATGTCGGAAACATTGTCTTTTAACGCGGAAAATTATAAGGCGAACCTGAAAACGCTGAGCAAGGGTATGAACGCCGATGCACTGGCGCAATATGATTCCTGGGTGAATACATCGGGGATACTCGCAGTTCTCCAGACAAACGGCATGCAGCTCAATGGCTCGGTTGAGGAAAAACCTTTCCTGGTCAATGAGGGGCCGGTTAGCGGACGTTACCGCTGGCTCTATGAGGTTCCCGTCCTGATCAGCTTTGTTCCGCGCGGCGCAACGGCGCTGGACAAGGAAAGCACGGCCGACGACCGCAAGCTGCTGCTGACGATCCAGATTGGCCGGGTTGCTGAATCGCAGCTTCCCGATCATGTCATGATCGAAAGCTGGGCCGTGAAAGACAACACCCGCAAAAATTAGAAGATCATGCTGACTTATGAAGCGCCTTTGCTTGGCCCCGACGAGCCACCGCCTTATACGGTTTTAAATCCGGATGGGGCGGCCCCTTTTATTCTGACCTGCGAACATGCGGGGCTGGCCGTTCCCGCCAAGCTTAACCGTCTCGGCCTCGACGATGAGGACTACACAAAGCATTACGCCTTCGATATCGGCGTCAAACGCATGACCGAGACATTGTCGGCATTGATGGATGCTCCGGCGATCCTCGGTAATTATTCGCGGCTCGTCGTTGACCTGAACCGCATTGTCACGGCGCCCACCGCCTTTGCCGCCAGCGGCGAGGGTAAGCCGATTCCCGGCAATGTCTCCATTACCGAGGCGGACAAAAGATGCCGGACGCTGGAAATCTACGAGCCTTATGAAAGAGCGCTGGGGGCGATGATCGACAGGGGGCTGCAACGCGGACTGATCCCCCCGCTGGTGTCCATCCATAGCTTTACGCCGCAGTTTTATAATTTCCGCCGCCCGTGGCAGGTCGGATTTTTGTGGACGCATGATTCCCGGCTCTCGAAACGCATGATCGATTTTTTCACCCGCGCCGGGTATGTCGTCGGGGATAACCAGCCTTATGACCACCGCATCCTGCGCGGCTCGGCCATCAACCGCCACGGCGATTCGCGCCTTTTACCCAATACGCTGGTCGAAATACGCCAGGACCTGATCGCGACGCATGAAGATTCGGATAAATGGGCGAAAATCCTTGCGGATTGTCTGCGGGAAGGGCTGGCGGACGGCCAGTTATATTCCTATTATGACGGACCCTTAACACCCCACGATCCGGAAAAAGAGCGCATCTACTACGAAGCGCTCGCCGCCGCGTCCAAGCGAGGAGAGCAATATGGCTGAAGCCAAGAATAAAGCAGACGATAATGCAGACGATAATAAAGTGAAAAATTTCCCCAAGCAGGGCGAAACAGATGCGCGCCTGCGCTCCTTCATCGAACGCGTCGAGCGTCTTGAGGGCGAGAAATCCGAACTGGCTGAAGACATCAAGGAAATTTACGGCGAAGCCAAGGCCAACGGCTATGACCCGAAAATCATGCGCAAGATCGTGCGCATGCGTAAAATGGACGTCGAAAAGCGCCAGGAAGAAGAAGCCTTGATCGAAGTTTACAAACTGGCTGTGGGGCTTGATTGATTAAAAGCGCATTCAGGGCGATCCAGACCGATATCAGGATGATCCTGATTGCGCTGTGTCTTGCCGGATCCTTCACCGGCGCAATTTTCTTCAGTGGCTTTGACAAGCCTTATTTTGTTCCGGCGCTTCTTCTTGTGGCGGCGGGGACGCTGGTGGCTTTATGGCCCGGCTTTCGCAAGGGCTGGTCATTCGCGTCGGCGCCTGTCACCTGGCTACTGTGCGGGTTCTGGGCCTGGCTGGCGCTCAGCATGATGTGGACGAAAGTGCCGCATGTCAGCATGATCTTCTTCGTCACCATCTCAACCCTGCCGATGCTGTTTTTTTCCATCGTGCAAAGCCCCCGCGCCGATGATTTCATCCGGTATTGCCGTGCGGGGATTATGATCCCGGTAACGTTGCTGGCGCTGTCCACCATCGGCCAGTATTTCCTTCTGCCTGATCTGATCCGCGACCGGATCAATTACCCGATGCTGAACCCCAACAATCTGGCGGAGACGCTGATGATGGGGGTCTTCCTGTCCCTGCCGCTGTTTACAACCCGCACGACGCTCTTTGGCCGGGTTTTCCTCGGCACCATTATTTCCCTCTGTGTTTTTGCGATGATGATGACGCAGAGCCGCGGCGGCATGCTGGCCTTACTGGTCGGATCGGCGATTTTTGCCGTGGTCTGCCACAAGACCGTGCGCGCGCAGTGGAAATCTTTCGTGATACTGGCCGCCGCCATTCTGACCGAATGGGCGGTTTACCACGCGACGGTGATGAGCCGCTGGGGTGACAGCCACCTGCTGGGCGGGGGCGATGCGCCGGAGGCGGTCCGCGTGCGTTACGAACTGTGGAAATCCGGCTGGGGTATGCTGAAGGATTACGGCTTTACTGGCGGCGCGGGCCTCGGCAGCTTTTACCTGACCTTCCCGCCCTACCGCCAGTTGTCCGATACGAGCGACGGATTTTTCCTGCATGTCGACCCGTTCCAGTTCGGCATTGAAACCGGAATTCCCGCGACGATTCTATTCTATGCCTTCTGTACCGCCGTTCTGGTGCGCACGATCAATGTTTTCCGCATCGGACCCGTCACGCGGGACCTGGCCGTGCCGATCATCTGCGGCTTCTGCGGCCTGCTCGGGCTTCTCATTAATGCGCATCTCGATTATCCGCTTTATATGGTGACGTCGCAGATCATGGCGGCGATCTTCCTGGCCGGATGGTATCGCGCGACGGAAGATATTATCGACTCAGCCCGCCTGAACCTCACCCTCCGCAACCGGGCGCACAGGATTTTCCTGATCCCGCTGCTTTCCCTTCTTCTGCTGATCCTGCCGGGCTGGATCCTGCGCGCGGGCACGGGTGTTTATTTCGACGGGCGTTCCAGCGCAGCCCTGCAGAACCAGGACATGGACGGGGCCGCAAAATATGCCGCTCTGTCGATGAAATATTCGCCGGATTCTTACGACCGCAGCTATCTGGTCGATGGCGTCTGGCGCGTCCGTCTTTTACAGACCCAGTTTTATTCACTCGATCCCGATACCCGGCTGAAACTCTATGAGACGGCGGACCGGGATTTTGACATGGCGCTGGAACGCAATCCGCTGAACGTGCCGGTCATGACCCAGAAAGCGGTCCTGCATTACACCGTTGCGCCGCGACTGGATGCCGACGGGTTGCAGCACGCGCGCGAAATCCTTGAGGATGAGTTGAAGCTCGACCCTGTGACATTCGAAGTGCGCGTTGCCCTGGCCAAAATGTACGACCTGGAAAACCGCCCGCTGGATTCAATCCGCATTCTGGAAGGTGGTCTGGAATATAAACTGGCGCAGCTTTACGCGCCGCCGCCCTATCTTTTCCTGCTGGCCCAGGCCTATCAGAAAACCGGCAACATGCCCGCCGCCCAGAAGGCCATTGACGATGGCAACCAGCGTGTCGAACTGTTCTCCAAACAGGCGGCAAACCAGACCATCGGCGTTGGCGGCTGGGTCAATCAAAAAATCGAACAGGTGTTCGGTAACTGATTATTGCGGTGTCAGGTGTGCCGGCATGACGGAGTTCATGCACGGAAAATTGGAAGCATGACCTTCGGCAAGATTGGCCGTGCCTTCCGATTTATAACCTGCCTCGGCAAGGCGGTGCGGTTTGCCTTCCCGGTACATCTGCGCATTGAAACGCATGACGCATTTCGGTTGATCGGGGATAATCGCTCCCAGTGCTTTGACATGCTCGATCGGCATATCCTCAACCCGGCGATGACGTTCCTGAATGGCCTGAATTTTTTCGGCGGCGGCACTTGTCATCCACACCTTGCTGAGGATGTTGGCCTTTATATCCCGCGCGCTTCTGGCACCGAGCAGGGATGGGCGTTCTTCTGACGAATCGTAGTCACTCATATAATTACTCCCGGTAAGTTTATTGTAATGAACGTTTCTTAACTTATTTTTAACGCCACCAGGAATTCCCCAGAATTCCGGCGATTTCCTAACTATAAAACCGGAGATTCCTTTATGTCAATAAATTAACGGTTTTTTCATCCGCGTTTACTACTGTGAGGATGCGGGAAGGACCGCGCTAAACATGAAAACGAACAGGAATACCCAGTCTCAAGAACGCCGCGTCTCCCTGCAGGAGACGATGAACCAGATGGCCCGCCGAATGGAAGGTCTGCTGGATGAGGCTGAACATAAGAAAGAACAGACGCAGGGAACAGCGGCGGAAGAAAGCCTTCCGGGCGACGACCTGCGCCTCTGGGCCGCAGTCGATCCGGTTCTGGCCGACCTGCAAAAACATCTGGCGGATGCCAGGGCGAACATGCTGAGCCTGCAAAAGCAGCGCGGGGCGAAAGACCCGATGGCGGAAATTGCACAGGATATGACAGACAGCGCAGCCTCAGCCGTGGAAACGCGCCTGATCGAACTGCGCCACAGCGCCGAGAAAAAAGCCGCCCTGAAAATCATGATTATCAGGGAGCAGGATGAGAAGTTTTTTGCCGAACAGGAAGCCGAGCGTCTTTACAGCAAGAATTTCTGGGCCGAATTCGCCCGCCCCAAAGGCAAGCGCGTCGAAAACAAACAGGCGAATGACAGCGTCATGATGGTGATGGCCAGCCTGCTGGTGCTGCGCCTCAATCTGCAGCGCGCCACCCATGCGCTTTCCATTGCGGCAAGCTTTGGCCGCGCATCGGGAAATGACCGGGTTCGCCTGGCGACTTAAAAGGTTTTTATCCGCCCTGGCGGTTTTTAATCAGGTCGGTGACAATCGATGGATCGGCCAGCGTCGAGGTATCACCAAGGTTTTCCGTTTCATTCGCCGCAATCTTGCGCAAAATCCGCCGCATGATTTTTCCCGAGCGGGTTTTGGGAAGGCCCGGCGTGAACTGAATGGCATCAGGCGTGGCAATCGGGCCGATGATTTTCCGCACCGTCTGGATGATACCTTTCTTGGTATCTTCGTCCGCGCTCCGGCCCGCATTCATGATGATATAGGCATAGATGCCCTGACCTTTGATATCGTGCGGGAAGCCGACCACGGCGGATTCGGCGACGCCGTCGAACTGGTTGATCGCCGATTCAATTTCAGCCGTGCCCAGGCGGTGGCCGGAGACATTAATGACGTCATCAACGCGCCCCGTGATCCAGTAATAGCCGTCCGCGTCACGTCGCGCCCCGTCGCCCGTGAAATATTTTCCCTTATAGGTCGAGAAATAGGTCTGCACAAAACGCGCGTGATCCTTATAGATGCTGCGCGCAATGCCGGGCCACGGTTCGGCCATGCAGAGATTGCCTTCGCATTCCCCCTCCAGGACATTGCCTTCATTGTCCACGATCTGCGGCACCACGCCGAAGAATGGCCAGGTGGCTGAACCCGGCTTGGTGGGGGTCGCACCAGGCAGGGGCATGATCATATGCCCGCCGGTTTCAGTCTGCCACCAGGTGTCGACGATGGGGCAGGCCCTGTCGCCGACAACGTTGTAATACCAAAGCCATGCTTCGCTGTTGATCGGTTCGCCGACACTGCCCAGGATGCGCAGAGAGGTGCGCTGCGTTTTTTTCACCCAGTCATCACCCTCGCGCATCAGGGCGCGGATGGCTGTGGGCGCGGTGTAGAACGTATTGACGCGGTGTTTATCCACCACCTGCCAGAAACGCGAGAAATCCGGATGATTCGGCACACCTTCAAACACCAGCGACGTCGCCCCGTTGGCCAGAGGGCCGTAAACGATATAGGAATGCCCGGTGACCCAGCCGACATCAGCCGTGCACCAGTAAACATCACCTTCCTGATAATCAAACGCGATCTGATGCGTCAGGCTGACCCAGACCATATAGCCGCCTGTGGTGTGCAGCACCCCCTTCGGCTTTCCGGTGGAACCGGAGGTATAGAGAATGAACAGCGGATCTTCGGCATTCATTTTTTCGCAGGGGCAATCCGTGCTCTGCGTATCAACAGCATCATCCCACCACTGGTCGCGGCCGGAAACCCAGTTGATGCTGCCGCCGGTCCGCTTCAGGACGATGACGGTCCTGACGCCGGGGCATGATTTCAGAGCTTCATCGACATTGGCCTTGAGGGGAATCTTCTTACCGCCGCGTAACCCTTCATCGGCGGTAATCACGACGGAAGAATCGCAATCGAGAATCCTGTCGCGGATCGAATCCGGCGAGAACCCGCCAAACACGACCGAATGCACCGCGCCGATCCGGGCGCAGGCCAGCAGGGAATAAACAGCTTCAACGGTCATCGGCATATAGATCGTGACGCGGTCGCCTTTTTTAATGCCACTGGCTTTCAGCGCATTGGCGAGGCGGCACACCTCATCCTTCATTTCGGCATAGGTGACTTTCTTTGAATCTTTCGGATCATCGCCTTCCCAGATCAGCGCCGTCTGATCAGCACGGTCTTTCATATGGCGGTCGACGCAGTTGTAGCAGGCGTTCAGAATGCCGTCTTCAAACCACTTGATTGAAACATCACCGTCGAACGTAGCGTTCCTGATCTTGGTCGGGTTTTTGAACCAGTCGAGCGCCCCGGCCATTTCGGCCCAGAAACCGTCCGGGTCTTTAACCGATCGCTCATACATGTCGCGGTATTTCTCTTCATTAACCCAGGCATGTTCGGCCATTGCGGGCGTCGGTTTGAAAATCTGCTCGGACATGATGTCTCCTAAATATTTAAAACCCGTCCGTTATTGTTGAGAGAGAGGGCGGGGACGGCATTCGTAAGGTTTTAACATGGCATGACATGGGTGTTGAGGACGAGGTGTTTTGCATTGCAGTAAAGCTGTCTTGTTTTCATATCGCCAGAATTTATGTTAGGGTTCCGTCATGCAAAACAAGACCCTGGCCATTTTCGACCTTGATAACACGCTGACCGATACGTTTGCGCTGTGGCACCGTGTGACGGATGTCGCGCTGGATCTGCTCACGGACCAGTTCGGACTGGACCGCCGCAGGATTTTAACGGCCTATAAAGCATCGCCGGAGCAGTACCGCTTCGCCGATTTCGAAAAAATTATTCAGTGGCTTGATGCCAGGAATCACCTGCCGTATGCGGCGAATGCTGAAGCCCAGTACCGCAAAAATGCGACCAAGTCCTATATCTGCGAGCAGATGAAAAAGACCCGGGCGCAGATGTCGGTCTTTTACGACGATGCGCTGGATACTTTACGCGAACTGAAAAAATCGAAAACGGATGCGGTTATCTACACCGATGCCGAAGCCGCGCCGACGATCAAGCGCCTGTGGCTGATGGCGCAGGGGGCAGGGGGCGACCCGCTGGACACAGTCAACCTGTTTGCGCATTTTTATTGCCGCCCCAGCTTTGAATGCGATTCCGTAGACCTTCGCGATATTGATCCAGAATTCATTCTGGCGATGAAGCGCAAAATGACCCTGTGGTCCGACCGTCTTTACAAACCGGCGCCGGCCCATACGCTGGCGATCCTGAACGACTTTGGCGTGAAGCCCGGAGATGCGGTATTTATAGGCGATTCCTATAAGGATGGCGGTTGCGCGGTTCCGCTGGGGACGGATTTCGTCTGGTTCCGCCGCGGCGCAATCTGCTCATCCGAAGCGGCAAAGACGGTGGAGAGCATCTGCGATCCGGGCTGGAATTACGGGGAGGATTATATGCGCAGCCGCTTTAATGAATTATCCGCCCCTGTGGCAACGGTTGATGACATGCGCGACCTCAATAAGCTTTTCACTTTCGGCGCGGGAAATGGCTTCCGCGATACCGATGCCGTTCCAGGAATGCGCAGGATTGGACCCCAATTCCTGAAACGTGAGCGTCATAAAGGGATAGGGCCGGCGACGCACTTATAAGCCTGACGCAGGACAGGGTTACAGCGCGGTATCGGCCGCAACCGCCTGATATTTGGGCATTCTGCGCAGGGTCACGATGGCCACACCGACCAGGGTCAGCAATCCGCCATAGATCAGCGCCGGATGCAGGGTTTCATGCAGCAGCGCCCAGGACAACAAAATCCCCGCCACCGGCATCAGCAGAACCAGTGACATGATTTTTGCCACTTCATTGCGGGCCAGCAGGGCCTGCCACAGGATATGCGAATAACTGACGATGGCGACCTGATAGAACAGCACTAGGCCGACATTGATCCAGTTCACCTGATCCAGATGCAGCCAGTCTTTCGGCGTAACGACAAGGCTGAAAATAATCGCCGCCGGGGCCGCAAAACCGTTCATCAGCCCGATCAGCGTCGCCGGGCGGATGTCTTTCAGCTGGCGCATGCGGATATAACAAAGCGCCAGCGAAACGGTTGAGACCAATGCCAGGACAAAGCCTTCCGGATGCCGGGAAATATCCGGCCCGCCGAGCGTGAGGAGCAAACCGATAAATCCGACGGAAAGACCGATCGTCGTCTGCAGCGAAATCTTTTCCTTGAGCATCAGCAAGCCGAGCAGAGTCGCAAAGAGAATCTGCGATTGCAGGAGGATCGACATGGTTGAACCGTCAAGCATCCGCAGGCAGAAAAACAGCAGCACCTGATGCATGGCCATATAGGCGGAAATTTCCGCCAGCAAGCGCGTCTTGCCGCGCTCCGGCATGCGTATGAAAGGCAGGAAGACAAGCGTGGTCAGCGAAAAACGGAGCGCCAGAAGAATCGGCGGCGGCACTTCGTGAACCCCGATCTTGATGGCGACGATATTCCCGCCCCATAAAAAGATGGTCAGAACGGCGAGAAACAAATCGCGGGGGGTCATGGCAGTAAACTCAAAAAAGGCAGGGGATGCAGCCATTGATTATGGTGCGGTGCAATAATTATTTCAAGGGTCCGGTCATAAAAAAACCCCGCATCGGCGGGGTTTTAATTATCTCCAATAGCCGGGATGACGCGGCGCGTAATGATGGCGTGGTACAGGCACAACCACCACAGGCGGATTATAATAGCGCGGAGGCGGCGCATAATAGGGTGCGGGCCTTGTATAGACAGGTGCCGTGTAAACGGGTTCCACATAGACCGGAGGCACCGCGACACCGACACTGACATGGCCGTGCGGGCTGACCCCTACCGCACAACCGCCGAGGGCTGTGGCACCGGCAAGGCCGAAAACTGTAGCGAGAGTTCTGAGTGACATATTCTTTTTCCTGTATCGTTATCGCCGATTTTATACTAGTCCTGATGAGAGAAAAAAATAGCCCCAGGTACGAAAAATTCACCACAAAAATCGGTAAATATTTGATTCGGTAGAGCTAAAGCCCACCCATTTTGCAGATGATGTCCCATTCTTTCGCAGTGATCGGCATGACCGACAGGCGCGACTGGCGGATCAGCGCGATATCGGCAAGCGCCTTTGTTTCCTTGATCTGCGCCAGAGTAACGAATTTTTTCAAAGGCTTCACGGTCTTGAAATCGACCAGAACGAAATGGTGCGATGGTGCTGCCGGATCGGGATAGGCTTCCTTCGCCACTTCCAGAATGCCGACTACTTCGCGTCCGATATTTGAATGATAAAAGAATGCGCGGTCGCCTTTCTTCATCGCCTTCATATTATTGGCGGCCTGGTAATTCCGCACATCGGTCCACGGCGCGGTGCCTT
The DNA here is from genome assembly GCA_028290825.1 of Micavibrio sp. GTDB lineage: Bacteria > Pseudomonadota > Alphaproteobacteria > Micavibrionales > Micavibrionaceae > Micavibrio. The sequence goes on along the minus strand of JAQGJB010000007.1, from coordinate 3,790 downwards.
TTTCCCGGTGCATGTCCCAGGACCAGACATTCGGTTCCGATTTGACCAGCCAGGTCTTCATTTCAGTGTTTCTCCGCCTTGAGAGGGCGTTCCATGATCTGCCGGACGCCATCGCCAAGGCTCAGTCCGTGATTAAGGCATTGGTCGACCATATTTGAAATGGGCATATCGACGTTGTGATGTTTGGCCATCACCATTACGGCGCGGGCAGTATGAACGCCTTCTGTCACGCCGTTGCGGGCGGCGAGAATGTTCTCAAGGCTTTGTCCCTGACCCATCAGCGCGCCGAGGGAGAAGTTGCGCGACTGCATCGACGAACAGGTCAGCATCATATCCCCCATGCCGCACATGCCCATCAAGGTTTCACGCCGACCGCCCATGCGTTCGGCAAGGCGGGCGATTTCGGCAAGGCCGCGTGTGACAAGCGCCGCGCCTGCGGATTCGCCAAGCCCCATGCCATGCACCATGCCGGAGGCAATCGCGATCACGTTCTTCACCGCGCCGCCGATTTCGGCGCCGATAATATCGTCGCTGGCATAAGGGCGGAGGTTGCGGGAATTGAGCAGGGCGCAGATGGCATCGGCGGCGGCCTGGGTGCGGGCGGCGACGGTTGAGGCGCTGGGCAGGCCGCGCACGATTTCACCGGCAAAGTTCGGACCTGTCAGGATCGCCAGTTCGGCGTCCGGCGCTTCTTCCGCCGCAACCTGCGACATCATTTTCCCGGAATTCAGCTCAATACCCTTGGCGCAGAGCACCAGCGGTTTCCGGTCACCCAAATTGGCAGCAATATTTTTCAGTGTCGCGCGCACATGCTGCGCCGGGGTGACGATCAGGACGATATCGCTCTCCGCTGCCGCGCGCATATCGACCGTGGCACGCAGATTATCGGCCAGACGGATATCGGGAAGGTATTTGCAATTGTCATGATCGTTATTGATGCAGTCGACGATATCCTGTTCCCGCGCGGCGATGACAACATCATTGCCGGCCACGGCATAAACTTGCGCCAAAGCCGTGCCCCATGCGCCTGCGCCGATAACACCGATCCTGGTCATGCTTTCACTCCTGCGCCGCGTTTTGGTTCTGCTTCGGGGTCTAGGGGCCAGCGCGGACGGGCGGCAAAATCCAGCCTGTCTTTGTGCCCCAGCCGTAAATGTTCGATCCCGGCCCATGCAATCATGGCTCCGTTATCTGAACATAATTTCTGTGGCGGGGCAACGAAGGCCATATTGCGGGTCGTGGCAAGGTTTTGTAATGCGGCGCGCAGGGCGGTGTTGGCCGCAACGCCCCCCGAGACAACAAGTGTTGGCGTCTTCGGGTTGTAAGTGTCGATAAAACGCTGAACCGCGTTACCGCAACGGTCAACGATGACATCGCAGAGCGCCGATTCAAATGAACTGGCCAGCATGGCGACGTCGTCGGCTTTTAATTGCCCTTCAGGCAATGCATCGACATGAACGCGAACGGCAGTCTTCAGGCCGGAGAACGAAAAATCACAATCTTTACGGCCAAACATCGGGCGCGGCAGGGGGAAACGTTTCTGAGCCGCCGCATTATCGGTGCAGGCCCGCGCTGCGCGTTCAAGGTTCGGACCGCCGGGATAGGGCAGGCCCATCATTTTGGCCGATTTATCAAAGCATTCACCCGCAGCATCATCGATGGTGGTGCCCCAGCGGCGATAGACGCCGACATCCTCGGCCACCAGCAATTGCGTATGACCACCGGAGACGAGCAAAAGCAGATAAGGGAATTCAAGATCATCGGTCAAACGCGGGGTCAGCGCATGCGCCTCCAGATGGTTGACGGCGATAAAGGGAAGGTCATGCGCGGCGGCAATGGCCTTGCCCGCCATCATCCCCACCATCACCCCGCCGATAAGGCCCGGACCGGAGGTCGCGGCCACGCCATCAAGGTCTTTGAAGGTCAGACCGGCATCATCCATTGCGGCTTTGATTAGGGTATTAAGATGATCAAGATGCGCGCGCGCCGCGATCTCCGGCACCACGCCGCCAAAGGCGCGATGTTCTTCAAGCTGGCTCAGAACGAGATTGGACAGAATCTCCCGCCCGCCCGTCACAACGGCGGCTGCGGTTTCGTCGCAACTGGTTTCGATGCCTAAAACTTTCATGGAGATCGTTATAATGATGCAATTTGCAGATATCTATATATATCATCGTGCCCGTCTACCCCGTCATACCGAAGCGCAGCGTTGAGGTGCTTAATGCCAAAAGAGATCGAAGACCGCTACCTGGTGTTTGTTCCGCCTTCACTTTCCGGGCTGACCCCGGCCAAAATCGTTCAGGGTTACCTGTCCGGCGTGAAAGGTCCGACCGTGCGTGTGCGGAAGGTGAATGACGACCAGGGTTTTCTGACCATCAAGGGCAAAAAGACCGGTAATTCGGCACCAGAATTTGAATACCCTATCCCCGTCGCGGATGCGGAGGAATTGCTTCTCCAGTGTGACGATGTGATCCTGACCAAGGACCGTTATGAGGTGACGGGGGCCGATGGCCATGTCTGGGAACTTGATATTTTCACCGGACGTCACGCCGGACTTGGCATTGCCGAGATCGAACTTCCCGACCATAAGACCCGGTATCAGAAGCCCGCCTGGCTCGGCCCTGAAATTACCCAGGACAAGCGCCTGAGCAACAGTTCGCTCGCCCGGACCGGGGTTAAAGAGATTATGAAATGGGTGGCCGATTACCGCCCAAAGGCTAAGGGACCGTCAGGTCCCGCCCCCTAGTCTCCCCCGATTTCCCCTGATATAAGACCGACATGAAGAAAATCCGTATTGGCACCCGTGGATCGAAACTGGCTCTGGTTCAGACCGGAATGGTGGAGGCTGCGCTGAAAGCCGCGCACCCTGAACTTGAGGTCGAGATCAAAATCATCCTGACCTCCGGCGACTGGAAACCGGAGCAGGGCGAAACCCGGCTCTCGGAGGTTCGCGGCGGCAAGGGCCTTTTCGCGCATGAGATCGAGCGCGCCATTCTGGCAAACGAAGTCGATTGCGGCGTTCACTCGCTAAAAGACATGCCGAGCTTCCTGCCGGAAGGTCTTTCGATTCATCATACACTCAAACGCGCCGATTGCCGCGACGCATTTCTATCAAACGGGCCGAAGCGTATCGAAGATTTGCCGCAGGGCGCCGTTGTTGGAACCTCTAGTCTCCGTCGCCAGGCGATGATTTTGGCCATGCGCCCCGACCTGAAAATCGTACCGTTACGTGGAAACGTGCCGACACGTATCGAAAAATTGCGCTCCAAACAGGTCGATGCGGCGGTCCTGGCCTATGCCGGATTGCAACGCCTTGGGCTTGAGCATGAGATCGCCTCGATCCTCGAACCGGAAGTCATGCTCCCCGCTGCATCGCAGGGTATCGTGGGAATCGAGATCCGGGAAAATGATTTCGAAACGTCGCGCTTACTTGATTCCATCCATGATTGGGAGGCTGGCATTGTCGCCGCGGCGGAGCGGTCGGCCTTGGCGACCCTTGATGGCTCCTGCCACACCCCGATTGGCGCACATGCTGTCTTTAAAGACGACAGCATCACTTTAAAAGTCCTGGTGGCCTCCGGTGACGGGACACAGGTCTTCCGGGATGAGCAGGTTGGACCGGCGCACAATGAGGACGAAGCCGAAATGCTGGGCCGGGTTGTTGGCCTGCGCCTGAAGGCGCGGATGCCGCCGGGATTTTTGACGTAATATTTGAATGCACCCACCGCGCGGCGCGAAAGGATATGATTCTATGAAACCCGTAATCCTGATCACCCGTCCTGCGGAGAAT
>JAQGJB010000096.1 GCA_028290825.1 Micavibrio sp. | reverse complement strand
TTCCGGGCGCGTGGCCTCGAAGTTCTACTGATGACCGACACGATTGATGATTTCTGGCTGCAACAGGTGCCGGAATATGGCGAGATCGCTTTTAAATCGGTAACAAAAGGCTCCATTGACCTGTCGTCTTTCGCGCCGAATGAAATTCCACCGGCTCATGATAAAAAGACGGACGATTCCCTCAATGCCCTGCTGGGCACCCTGAAAGACCTCCTGAAGGATGAGGTCAGCGATGTGCGTTTATCCTCACGCCTGACTGACTCCCCCGTCTGCCTCGTCGCAGCGGAGAATGCGGTGGATATGCATATGGAGCGGGTTCTGAAAATCCACCAGAAATATGAAGCCAAATCAGGCCGCGTGCTGGAGATCAACGGCGATCATGCTCTTATCCGCCGTCTGGCCGGTGAAGAGAAAGGCAGCAGCGACTTCAATGATGTCGCCTATCTACTTCTTGATCAGGCGCGAATTATACAGGGTGAACCCGTGCCGGACCCGACATCGTTCGCACGTCGTATGGCGTCGTTTATGCAGCGCGGGCTGGCGGCTTAATTCGTCTTGCATTCAAGAAATTAGCGAATATTTGACAATAATTTTTTATTATGTCTATGTATTTTCACATAATTTTTGAAAAGGAAAAATAAGAATGACAACCATGGCCCAAAGCATGGAACGGGGGACAATTGTAGTTCTTCAAACAACACGCGCAGATATGTCGAGTCTGATGGACGGCGGAGTATTATCCCGTGAATTTATTGCAGCAGTACAGACAACCAAAGACGCAGAAGTCACGATTAACGAACAGGGCATGACAATCAAAGCCAATGCCGATGATTTCAGAAGGTTGGCTTGGATAGGTGGCCTAGACGCGTCACCTCTTAAAATTGCCTATAACGAAGCTAATAAAACAATTTTAGCCTATGAAAAAAGTAACGTTGCCTCCAAGCTTCTTAAATTATGGTGGAGCTATACCAATCCAGTATCTAAGGCCACAGTCGATGTCCCAGGGATTCTAAATACCAGGCTGACAATCAAAAAATACGGATTTTAGGCTGAAGCAGTCCTGGTATCTAAACCGGCTGACAGGCCCAGTTGCCATTACCATCCCGCACAAACTCATACGGCGTGGCATTGGCGATGCGCGGATGGCCCTTGGCATTGAGGGCGTGGGTCAGAGCGCCGAATACGCCGCCATGGGCGACAAATAAAATCACGTCATTGCTGTGCGCGGCCATCCACTTTTCGATGGCGGTTTTGCTGCGGGTTGCGAGATCGCTGAACGGTTCGGCTTTGCCCGACGGATAATCGAATGGGCCGTGAACATCGTTGCCGTTGGCCACGACCACGCGCGACACATCCTGCCATGGTAAGCCCTCATAATCACCGAAATGACGTTCACGCAGATCTGGTTCCAGATGCACGGCGAGACTGAACACCTGCGCGATGATGTCGGCGGTTTTATAAGCACGGTTCTGGGGGCTTGATACAATTCTGGTGATAGGCAAAGATTTCAGCAGGCCCGCGGCATTCATCGCCTGCGCCAGGCCGGTGGCGTTCAGGGGGATATCCTTGCTCCCCTGCATCATGCCGGCCTTGTTCCAGTCGGTCTCACCGTGACGGATATAATAGAAACGCAAGGCCTAGAGAACTCCCTGATAGTGGCGCGATGCCATTTCCTCGATATCCTCTTCCGAAAATTCGAAATTCTGGCCGATCTCTTCGATCATCACATTGCGGATCAGGATATTCAGGTCGTCGCCGGTCTCGCACCACGCGTCGAGCAGAGGACGGCGGAAAATAATCAGGATGTCGTCGTCATTCGCGGTCTTCTTGATCACGCCGGGCGCGATCATGCTGCCGCTTTTGTAAAGCGCGAGAAGCTCATAGGGATCGTCAAGATCGAGATCGTGCTGGATCGCGTCGTCGGGGTATTCCTCGACACGGATCGCCAGGCCGTCACAGGCCTCGATCAGTTCGTCGGGAAGGTTTTGCAGGGCGTTGCGGCACATTACCTCCAGATCGTCGATGCTGGGCGGTGTGGAGTAGTTCATAATAATCTGGTCACGGTCCATGATAGTCGTTATCTTTTCTCGTTGACGAATCCTTGTTGGAAGGTGTTCAGCTTACGACGAAAGCAAAGGTGCGGCAATGGCCCAGAAACTTGAAAAATATAACCGGGAAGAGATTGAACAGGGACTTGGCACAGTCTCCGGCTGGGCGGTTGTGTCCGGGAAGGATGCGATTACAAAAACCTTTACTTTCAAGGATTTCAATCAGGCCTTCGGATTTATGACCCGTTCGGCCCTTGAGGCGGAAACAATGAACCATCATCCGGAATGGTTTAACGTCTATAACCGGGTTGAGGTCACACTCAATACGCATGATGCGGGCGGCCTGACGGCGCTGGATTTCCGGCTGGCTGCTAAAATGGATGGGTTTGGCGCCTAGAAACCCGCCCTTTCGGCCGAGGGGGCGAAGCTTGCACAAATTTCTTGCCCTTTCCGCCCCCGATGCCCTATACGAGAGATACGTAAAACTAAAAAAATTGTGACAGGATCTCCGTGGCCTCAGACCCCCCGCCCTATCCCCGATTGACCAAGGCCAGCCTTTATCAGCTGATCGCCATGCATCGCAATCCGGTAAGCCGCGATTCGGCGCTGCAGATATTCGGATCGCACCGGGACCAGCGTATGTCCGCCCTGCTCCGGCAGTTGGAGAACGAAAATAAAATCAAGCAAAGTGCGCACGGTTACCGTGCCCTCCAGCCCTGGGCCGATATCGCCCTTGCCACACTCGGTCCTGTCAGCACAGAGAAGCGCGCAAAGTTAACGATCCTCAACCTGCCTGAAGATTTGAAGGTTGAGGTGTCCATCACCCGGTCGGATGTTTACAAACATTCCCTGAAACAAGGTGACAGAATTGCCGTTCACCTTGCACGGGGGCAATCAGGGGTAAACGCACTCCGTGCCCGCTTTATTGCGCATGCCGATGACGGGAAATCCCTTGCCCTGACCGGTAATTTCAACAAGGTTTCGCGACTGTTCACCACCCAGAATTATAATTTAAAAACCGAATTCAAACTGGCGCGTGAACCCGATGGGGATGCCCATCATCTGCTGGTCGAACTCACACCCGGTTTTGATATGTGCAATCCGGTTCTGTCGCCAGTTGCCGACCAGACGCTTGATCCTGCATCGGGCGAAGAAATTGTCTGGATCATTGCTCGCAAGCATGAAATCGCACTCAGCCATCCGCAGAATATTATTGATGAGGCCGCCATCCTGGCGCGAAAGCCTGTTTCACTTGATCACAGGGTTGATCTGCGCGCGCTGGATTTTATCACCGTTGACCCCCTAGGCGCTCAGGACCTGGATGATGCCATGTGCGCGCGCGTGGAAAAAAACGGCTATGCGAAATATACCGCTATTGCCGATGTCCCCTATTTCCTGCCCTACGGGAATATCGTTGACCGCCACGCCTATCAACGCGGGCTGACGCATTATCTGGCCGATGATCAGGTTGCCCATATGCTACCTTCAGTCCTGAGCACCAACAGGTGCTCGCTCGTCCCGCAGCAGGACCGCCCCGTCATCGTCGTCAAACAAATTCTCGGGTGGGATTTTGAACTAAAAGGCTTTGAGATTTTTGCCGCCGTCATCAATTCGCATGAGCAGCTTTCCTACGGACAATTCTACGACAAACTGGACCGTAAAGACCCGCGCTTTATTATCATGGCGCAAATCCATGACGAACGCCGCCGCAAGGGTCTGGACAAATCCCAGCAAAGTTTCCTGAGTAACAGCCCCGATAAATATTCAACAAAATCCATCGTCGAAACCGCGATGGTGCAGACCAATTCACTTGCGGCGCAATTCCTCAGCGAGGCGAACATGCCTTATCTTTCCCGCAATTACGCACAGAACCCGCAAGGCCAGCTACGGAAAAACGGAAACGCCCCGCGCGCATTTTATGCCGTGGTCAGCATGGGGCACGCGCAAATCGGGTTACGGCGGTACGCGCATATTTCTTCACCGATCCGGCGATATGGCGACAACATCGACATCCGTGCCATTCACAAGGTGCTAAAGACGCCGGGTCTGGGCATTGACGACCATCAGGTTGCAAACCTGGCCCACGACGCGGCGCACCTGAACGGTCGCCGCGATACGGATGATAAGATGACGACCGAAATCCAGAAATACCACAGCCTGGCACAGGCGCGAAACCTCGGCCTGATCCCTTAGTCATTTTCGCCAACGGTTACAATTTACTATTAGTCGTCAGCTGCCGTACATCCATGCGCACTTCTATCACCGCTACACGCCCGGCATTGCGGGCCGCATCCCACACCGCAGGAAAATCTGCGGCATTTTCGACTGTGGCGGAAAAGGCACCGTAGCTTTTCGCCAGCGCGACGAAATCCGGATTGGTCAGGCTTGTTGCCGATACGCGGCCAGGGTATTTCTTTTCCTGGTGCATGCGGATCGTGCCATAGATGCCGTTATTGCAGATCATGATGATGGGAGTCGCGCCGTGATGCATGGCGGTGGCCAGTTCCTGACCATTCATCATAAAACCGCCGTCACCGCAGAGACCAAGAACAACACGGCCCGGATTGGCGATCGAGGCACCGATGGCCGACGGAACGGAATAACCCATCGCGCCGCTGACCGGGGCCAGCAGACGTCCGGGGCGTCCGTATTGCAGATAACGTTGCGCCCAGCCGCTGAAATTCCCGGCATCGGTGGTGACGATGGCATCGGGCGGCAGGATGTTGCGCAGGGTATCGAAAATCACCGTCATATCCGCACCGGCAAAGGCGGGCCGGTTGCTCAGGTCAATCGCGGTCCAGTCCTGGTAATCTTTCCGCGCGTCGTCGCGCCATCCGGCCCAGACACGGCCATCCAGTTTGAACGCCATGGCAGCCAGTGATTTTGCGGCCTCGTTCAGGTCGGATTGAATGGCCAGAGTCGGGCGGTAGACCTTGCCCATTTCAAGACCGTCCTGATGAATCTGAACCAGGGTCTGGCGTTCCAGTAACGTATAATTCTGGGTGGTGATTTCATCGAGGCGCGAGCCGATGACCAGTAAAACATCGGCATCGCTGACACGCCTGACCAGGGCCGGGTTCGGCCCAGTGCCAAGCTCGCCGATATAGCAGCCATGTTTATGATCGATCAGATCGTGATTACGGAACGCGGCGACCAGCGGAATATGACTGGCGCGGCAGAAACTTGCCAGCTCAGCAATCCCCTCCTCGCTCCAGCCCGAACCGCCGATCAAGGCAATAGGCTGGCGGGCTTTCTGCAGCAGGGTGATAACGCCGTCAATATCCTCATTCCGCGCAACCGGTTTCGGCATCAGCATCGGTGGTGTGATAAAGGCTTCACTCATCTCGCTCAGCATGTCTTCCGGCAGGCCGATGACCACAGGGCCGGGGCGGCCAGAGGTCGAGACATTAAACGCATGACCGACGATTTCCGGGATGCGCGACGGATCGTCAATCTCGGTTGCCCATTTGGCGAGTGTGCCGAATACGGCGCGTACATCAACTTCCTGAAATGCCTCGCGCCCGCGTTCCCAGCGACGTACCTGACCCATGAAAACGATCATCGGCGTGGAATCCTGTTTCGCTGTATGAATGGCGATGGAGGCATTGCAGACACCGGGACCGCGCGTAACGAAACAGACGCCGGGACGCCCGGTCAGCTTGCCCCAGGCCTCGGCCATAAACCCAGCGCCACCTTCCTGGCGGCAGGTAATAACCTCGATCTGCGGACGGTCAAGGAGTGCGTCGAGAACAGGAAGATAGCTTTCCCCAGCGACGGATGAAATGCGCTCCACACCATGGGCGTAAAGCGTTTCCACCAAAATCTGGCCGCCGGTACCTTTGAACATCTGCATTGCTTAAGCTTTCAGGATTCGGGTGAGCGCCATGGACATTCCCGCCTGTTGAGGCGCAATATTATACTGATCCATCAAGGCCACCATTTCCCTCACGTTCTCTGTAATCTTGCTGCTGGTCAGGTTTTTGGCCTCGTTGCATTTATCATCGGAAGACGAGGTCAGCTCGATATAGGCCGCAATGATGCCGCCCGAATTGGCGATGAAATCAGGAACCACCCAGATGCCTTTTTCATGCAGGCGAAGCTGGGCTGATTCCTTGGTCGGCTTATTCGCGCCTTCCGACATGAAACGCGCGGTTATCCGCTCAACATTCGCATCGGTAATTACATCCTGCACGGCGCAGGGGAACAGAACATCGACATCCTGATACAGCGCATCGATGGCGTCCCCGGAGATTTTTTTTCCCTCCTGTTCCAGCAAGGCTTTGGCCTGATCAACCTTGTTCTCAATCAGGGCGAGATGCAGTTCCGCCGAGGGCGGTCCGTCGAAATGCCAGGTGCCGCCGTATTTCGGATCGCCAAGCACGGCCAGTTGCGCGCCGGTAGCACTGAAATAACGGTAGACAGCCGCCCCCATCGCGCCCATGCCCTGTACGGCAAAGGTGACCAGTTTCGTGTCTTCGCCCTTCAGCTCCAGCATGGTCTTTGCGGCAATGGCGACGCCCAGACCGGCAATCCCCTCGCGGTCATAATCGGTTCCGCCCATGTGCAGCGGCTTGCCGGTAAAGCTGCGCGTGGATTTCAATTCGTCGCATGCCCAGATCGCCTGGATCGGGTTGCCGCCGATATCAAAGCCGAAGCCGCCGAACTTGCCGCCGTTTTCAAGCAGCAGCGGTTTGCAAAGGCTGACGAAGCGGCGATATCTCTGTTCGAAATCTGGT
>JAQGJB010000015.1 GCA_028290825.1 Micavibrio sp. | reverse complement strand
AGCGAGCTGCAAGGCCTCGGCAGGATTGCAGGTGCCTAGAGATACCTTGATTTGTTGGGGGACGCCCTCGCCTCAATTCAGCAGGAATAGGCCAGCGAAAGTAATAAATGTTATGACGGGAAAGGCTCAGAAAGGTTGGATTTCTCATGGTGGTGTCTCCCTTTTGGGGCTCACCACTTTAATCCAGAATTAAGCTATTGATTTATAATGATCTTTTTGTCGATGGTGGCCCCAGCCGGAATCGAACCGGCATACCCGTTAGGATGAGCGATTTTAAGTCGCTTGCGTCTACCAGTTCCGCCATGGGGCCCTTGGGACCCCATCTTTCCTGACAGGGCCGCTCAGCCATTCTTTTAGGCAATTTTAGGACGTTTGTCATCCATGATCAGCGAAAGAACCACCTGTTCAAGCCGTAATCGCAGGTTTCTGGGGGCGAGGTTGCCGCTGGCGATCCACGCGGGAATGCTGTCCAGGGGGAAAATCTGGTGCCCGATTTTGATATGCCGGTCCATCACCATCACTGGTGCGCTCAACCCCCTTACCACCAGAGGCTGGCGTGAAAACGGGCACGGCGTTTCGCAAGAGTTGATAAAGATGCAATCCCGGATCATATCTGCCTCGTCAAACGGTAAAGTGAAAGCGGACAGTGTGGAAAAAATGCAGTTCAGCAGCGTCGCGCCCGCAATTTCGGTAGCCCCGAATAGGGCGCCGCTGAAATCCGAATAGCTTAGATCGCTGTCGCAAAGGATTGCGCCGTGTAGCACGGCATTGCTGAAATCTGTACGGCGAAGATCGGCCTCGCTCAGATTGGCCCCGGTCAGGTTGGCGCCCGAAAACAGGGCTCCGCTGAAATCGCCGCCGTCCAGCTCGGCATTGATCAGATTGGCATTGCGGAAATCGGCGCTGCGCATACTGACACCGCACGCCACCGCCTCGGCGACGCATTCTGAGAGAGTTCTGTATTGTCCGGAAAAAAGAAGAGTCTCCGTTGAAGCGGATTTTACGCTGTATTGATGCATTATGTCCCCACACAATGAGTTGTTAACACGGTCCCACCCGGTAACGAATATAGTCATAACAAAAGCGCGGTGCGAAATGCAAGAAAATTATCATCTTATGGTTGTGTTTTATATTTATTCACACCGCAACGCGAAATTTGCCCTGTTCCCTACTTTGCCCTAAATAACTGGATATGATTGATACGCCGCCACTTCTTCCGGTTTCCCTGCAACGCGGTATGGATGTAATCCGGAATTTTGCCCGCACACTCCCGAATTCGCCTGGCGTTTACCGCATGCTGGACGGTCAGGGAAATCTATTATACGTCGGCAAGGCCAAGGCCCTGAAGAAACGGGTGCTCAATTATACCCAGATGGAACGCATGCCGTTGCGTATCCAGCGTATGGTGTCCCAGACGACGACGATGATGTTCGTCGGCACACATACCGAGGTTGAGGCGCTTCTGCTCGAGGCCAACCTGATCAAGAAACTGAAACCGCGCTATAACATCATGCTGCGCGACGGGAAATCCTATCCCTATATCCTGATCACCGGCGACCATGATTACCCGCAACTGGTCAAACACCGCGGCGCACGGAACCGCAAGGGGCAGTATTTTGGTCCCTTCGCCTCAGCGCTCTCGGTCAACGAAACGGTGACAACGTTGCAACGCGCTTTCAAACTGCGTACCTGTTCGGACACGACCTTTGCGCAGCGGGCGCGCCCCTGCCTGCAGTACCACATCAAACGCTGCACCGCGCCCTGCGTGCATAAAGTCACCCAGGAACAATACGCGGCGCAGGTCGAACTGGCCCGCGCCTTCATGACCGGCAAAAGTCGCGAAATCCAGGAAAAAATGATCGCCGCGATGGAGGCCGCCAGCGAGGAAATGGATTTCGAAACCGCTGCCGAATACCGCGACCGCATCAAGGCCCTGACCCATGTGCAGGCTCGCCAGGACATCAACGTCACCGAGATCGAGGATGCCGACGTCATCGCCATCGCCCAGCGCGAGGGGCAGAGCTGCGTTCAGGCGTTCTTCTTCCGCGGCGGCCAGAACTACGGCAACCGGGCTTACTTCCCCAAACATGAAAAAGACGAAACCCCGCAGGATGTTCTTCTCGCCTTCCTGGCGCAGTTCTACGAGGACAAGCCCGTCCCCCCACTGGTCTTCATCAGTCACAAGGTCGAAGAGCAGGATCTGCTCGAGGAGGCTCTAACCGCAAAGGAATCCACTGAACGCCGCGTCTGCATCTCCGTTCCCGAACGGGGCACGCGCCGCCGCCTGATGGATTTTGTGGAGAAGAACGCCACCGACACCCTCGTCCGCCATCTGCTGGAGAGGGCAGGGGATGAAATGATGCTGGAAGGCGTCGCAAAACTTTTCAACCTCGGTGAACCCCCGCGCCGTATTGAGGTCTACGACAACAGTCACATCTCCGGCACTGACATGACCGGCGCCATGATCGTCGCCGGACCCGAAGGATTCATCAAGGCGGAGTATCGCAAATTCAATATCCGCGAGGCCGAAGCCGGCGACGATTACGGTATGATGCGCGAAGTGATGCTGCGCCGCTTCCGTCGCATTGGCGAAGAGGGCTATGAACCTGGTTCCGCCAACTGGCCCGACCTCCTGTTGATCGACGGCGGGCAGGGGCAATTGAGCGCCGTGATGGATGCCCTCACCGAACTCGGCATCGCCAATCGCCTCTGCGTCGTCGGTATCGCCAAAGGTCCCGACCGTAACGCAGGCCGCGAAAAATTCTTTATCACCGGAAGGGATATGTTCCAGCTTCCCGAACATGATCCGGTGCTGCATTACCTGCAACGCCTGCGCGATGAATCGCACCGCTTCGTCATCGGCTCGCACCGTGTGCGCCGCATTAAGAAGATCGGCAATTCGCCGCTGGATACAATTCCGGGCATCGGTGCGAAACGAAAGAAAGCCCTGCTGCGGCATTTCGGCTCTGCCCAGGAAGCCGCCCGCGCCGGAATCGCCGAGCTTGAAAAGGTCGAAGGCATCTCCCGCGCCGTGGCGGAAAAGATATACAACTTCTTCCACGATAATGCGTAAACTCGGTTCAAAATAACCATTTGAAATTATTGATTATTTTTTATTTCCGGCGGCGTATGCAAACCGCCTTGCTCCTCCCCGAACCCCATGATAAGTTAACTTCCATCAAGATATTGACCCGGAACTTCAAAGCCTTCTGCCCTTTTTTTAAGGCAGCCCGGATGATGATTTTGATCTGTGTGTGTCAGATAATTATTTAAGGAAGTGAAATGTTTCACCGCCCCAATGCAAAACCTGAATCCGAACCTGTAAGCCAGACTCCGGCTTCCGCAGGCAAAGACAATGCCTCCGAACTCTCGCCCGCCGCTATTTACGCCAAAACCGAAAAGGAAAAATCAATGTACCCGAACCCATCCAGCAACGCCGCACCGGCAACCGAATCCGCTGAAGGCGAAACCAACCGCCCGATCGACATTCCAGGCAGCCCGGCAGGACTTCAGCGCCCGATGCAGCCCGCACGCCCGATGCCAGGCGCTTTCCCAGGCAGCTACAGCCCGGCCTCCTCGACTGGCAGCTACGCAGTTCCGGGTGCAAAAACCGAAGGCCGCCGTCTGGTCGTTGGTGAAGGCATCTCCCTCTCCGGTGAGATCGAAGCTTGCGACGTCCTCATTGTTGAGGGCACGATCGAAGCCGCGCTGAAAGGTGCGAAAACCCTCGACATCGCCGAGACCGGCGTGTTCTACGGCACCGTACAGATCGAAGAAGCGACCATCGCCGGCCGTTTCGAAGGCGACCTGACCGTTCAGGGCCGTCTGACCATCAAATCAACCGGTTCAATCACCGGTTCCGTATCGTACAAAGAGCTGGCTGTCGAAGCCGGCGCTGTCCTTGATGGTAAAGTCGTACCGCTGTCAGGCAGCCGTGCTGAAAAAAAGCCTGAAGGCAGGTCAGCCCAGTCTAAAAAGACTGTAAGCCGGGATACCGGTGCTGAACTGCCATTCGCCATGACGAATTCCGTCTCGGGCTAATCCGGCACTCTTATGCTGACCCTTTTGAAATCAGAAAAAATAAACCAGGTCCTCGGTCCTGGTTTATTGTTCTTGAGGAAAGAGAAACGCCTTCTGCTGCGAAGATGGCGGCGCTGGATGGTGTTGCCGGAAACGGCGTTGCTCGTGGGTCTTCTTGTTTTCGGGGCGTACATCACAGATCATTTCGGCCTTCAGCCGGGGCAACAGGCCATGGCCTCCGTCAATGGCATGATTCAGGACGGTGTGCCTACTCCTGAAATGCGCCATCGCCACAGGAATTTTCAAAAGAAAATTCAAAACGATCCGCAATCCCTGCTGCACATGGATGTCAACGATGTCATCGGTGCGCTCGGCTATTCCGATCTGAAGCGTGATGACGGCGATGTGACCGTGTTGCAGTTCCGCGGCGAATCCTGTGTTCTTGATATTTACCTGAACAAGGCGTCGGCCAGCGCTACAAACTACGAATTCCGCCCGCGCCTGGTTGCCGGGACCGTTCCTGCCGAAGGGCGCGACGATATCCGTCCGCAACATTGTGTCGACGACATCCTGAAATCCCATCATCTGTAATTTTTTATCAGGCTGGCCTGGCAGGTTATCGGGCTTGTTCAATCGCCCGGTAAATCGCCTTCTCTTTAAACCCGCAAACCGCATAAACCGGGCATACCGCGCATAACGGCGTGCGTGCCTTGCAGATATAACGCCCATGCAGGATCAGCCAGTGATGCGCATGCCGCCTGAATTCCTTCGGCACAACCTGTTCCAGTTTCTCCTCAACCTTTTCAACCGTGGCGCCGGGTGCCAGACCGGTGCGATTGCTGACGCGAAAAATGTGCGTATCCACCGCCATGGTTTCCTGACCGAAGGCTATATTCAGCACCACATTCGCCGTCTTACGCCCAACGCCCGGCAGTTTGACAAGTTCGTCACGGTCGGCTGGGACCTCACCCTGATAAAGGTCAACCAGCATCTGACTGAGGGCGATGACATTTTTAGCCTTCCCGTTAAACAGGCCAATGGTTTTGATATGCTGCTTCAACCCGTCCTCCCCGAGCTTGAGCATTTTCTGCGGCGTATCGACTTTTTTAAACAAAGCCGCCGTCGCCTTGTTCACGCCCTTATCAGTCGCCTGCGCCGACAGCACCACCGCGATCAGGAGGGTATAGGTGTTGACATACACCAGTTCACCCTTCGGCTCCGGGTTCGCCGCGCGCAGGATTTCAAAGAGTTGCTGGATATCCGGTTTTTTCATCCATGATTTATACCATGAATCGGATTGGCGGGCAGGGGTTCAGGCGATACTATTCACCTATGGTAAAACTCGCGGAACAAATCGTCTCTGACGCCATCGATTATATCGTCGCCCACTGGCAGGATCAGCCCGACCTCGACGCCCTCGCGCGCCGGGCGGGCTATGATCCGACGCATTTTCAAAAAACCTTCACACAAATGGTCGGCTTAAGCCCCAAAAAGCTGGGCCAGTTTCTTCATGCCCGCCATGCGCGGGAATTTCTGCTCAGCGGCCACTCGACCCTTAATGCCGCCTACGCGGCAGGCCTCTCCGGCAATGGTCGCCTGCACGATCTGTTTGTAACACTGGAAGCCGCCACCCCCGGAGAAATCCGGAAGAAGGGCGCGGGCCTGCTGGTGCGCTACGCATTCCACCCGACCCCCATCGGCGATATCCTGATCGCCGAAACCGACCGCGGCCTTTGCTGGCTCGGCTTTGTCGTTGGCGAGGACCGCGAAATCGGCATCACCAGACTACGCGCGTACTGGCCCAATGCAGAATTTATCCAGGATGCGCAGGGCACCTCAGCCTCGGCAGAAAAAATCATTGGCATCTGGCGCGGCGACAAGAAATCAAAGCTCAACCTCCATCTCCACGGCACAAATTTTCAGCTTCAGGTCTGGCACGCGCTGATGAAAATTCCCTGCGGCGCAACGGTCAGCTACCAGACAATTGCCCACGCCATCGACCGCCCCAAGGCCTCCCGTGCCGTGGGCAGTGCCGTGGGGGCAAACCCCGTTTCGTTACTGATTCCCTGCCACCGGGTTATTCAAGGTTCCGGAATAGTCGAGAATTACGGCTGGGGTACACCGCGTAAGAAACTTATTCTTGCGCTGGAATCCGGTGATACAGTTTACTAAAGCCCGAGCATATCCCGCATGGAATAAAAACCATGCGGTTTTTCTGTAAGCCATTGCGCGGCGCGGATGGCCCCTTTGGCGAACAGGCTGCGGTCATGCGCGCGGTGCGACAATTCAAGCCGTTCACCGGTACCGAAGAAACTCACCGAATGTTCGCCAGCCACATCGCCGCCACGCTGCACGGCATAGCCGAGCGTACCGGCCGCGCGTTTCCCGCTGCGATCAATCGCGGCCGCGCTGCGCCCGGTCGCTTTCCCAAGCATCAGCGCCGTGCCGGACGGTGCATCGACCTTATTGCGGTGATGCGTTTCTAAAATCTCGATATCAAAATCCGCGAGCCGGCTAGATGCCTGTTCAACCAATGCCGCCAGAAGATTGACCCCGACACTCATATTCGCGGAATAGAGCAGGGCGCATTCCGCCGCCGCATCGTGCATTTCATTAAGATCCTGTTCATTCATCCCCGTCGTGCCGATCACAATCGGTTTATGATGCTTCGCCGCCAGCCAGATATGCTTGCGCGTTGCCTCTGGCGTGGTGAAATCAATCACCGCGTCCGCGTCGAACAGGTTTTCGGGATTATCGGATGATACCGTGCCGCCGAAGAACGACAGCCCCGGATATGCACCGCTTTCCAGCTCCCGCACCAGCATCTGGCCCATGCGGCCCTTATATCCGGCGATTGCGATTTTCATGATCAATCCGTAAGGTCGCTCCAGAATTCTTTCGCCTTGGTAAAGAACCCGCTGGATTCCGGCGAGTGCTTGGCCGCATCGGCCCCGCCGATTGTTTTATCCAGTTCCTTTAGCAGGTCGGATTGCTTGCGGTTCAGCGCCACCGGCGTCTCGACGAAAATCTCGATATACATGTCGCCGCGTGCCGCGGAGCGCAGGATGGTCATACCCTTGCCCTTGATGCGTAATTGCTGGTTCGACTGTGTGCCTTCCGGAATTTTAACCTTGGTGCGTGTGCCGTCGATGGTGGGAATTTCAATATCCCCACCCAGTGCCGCCCGCGTCATTGGAATCGGCACACGGCAATAAAGGTCTGCGCCCTCACGGCGGAAAAGGCGGTGCGGTTTCACGGCCAGCAGGACATAGAGATCGCCCGACGGTCCGCCGCGAACGCCGGCTTCGCCTTCGCCGCCTAAACGGATACGGCGGCCATCCTCGACACCGGCCGGAATTTTAACGCGCAGTGTCTTTTCCTTCCGCATCCGTCCCGAACCATGGCACTTGTCGCACGGGTCGCGGATGATCGCGCCCTCACCATTACACGTGGGGCAGACGCGTTCGATCGTAAAGAAACCCTGCTGCATCCGCACGCGGCCATTGCCCGTGCAGGTCGGGCAGGTTTCCGATCCTTCGCCGGATTTTGCGCCGGAACCACTGCATTTATCGCATGTTTCAGACAGCGGAATTTTAATCGTCGATTCCTTGCCCTTGAAAGATTCCTCAAGGGTGATTTCCATCGTGTACTGAACGTCGTTGCCGCGCTGTGGCGAATTGCCGCGCGCGCGGCCCTTGCCGCCGCTGCCACCCATGAAATCGCCGAACATGTCTTCGAAAATATCGCTGAAGGCTGCGCCAAACCCGGCATCGCCGGGGCCGCCAGCACCGGGGCGGAAACCGCTGCCCATGCCGCCGTTTTCAAAGGCCTGCGATCCGAAGGGGTCATAAGCCGCTTTCTTCTGCGGGTCCTTCAAAACCTCATAGGCTTCGCTGACTTCCTTGAATTTGGCTTCGGCTTCCTTGTCGTCCTTGTTGCGGTCGGGGTGATATTTCATCGCCATCGCGCGATAGGCTTTTTTCAGCTCTTCTTCGCTGGCGTTACGCTCGACACCCAGAACTTTGTAGAAATCTTTACCGGCCATTGACCCTCATCCCCTGATTTTTGTAATTCCTCCCTCCTGCGTGAGCGGGAGGGGGGACAAAAGGGGGAGGGAAGCGATGAATAAACATCTCAAAGCCCTCCCCCCTAGCTTCCCCCCTCCCGCAAGCAGGAGGGAAAGAACATCTAAATTTTAATGCTTCGATGCGTTACCTTCGTCGTCGAGTTCCAGGAAATCAGCGTCGACAATATCATCCGCATTGGTCGAATGCTGCGCGGAAGATTTCGGTGAGTCGCCGTCGTCAGAGGCTTCGCCGCCATTCTCGTTGCCCTGTTCCGCCGCTGCCTTTTCCTGCGCCTTGCGGTACACGATTTCGCCCAGCTTCATACTGGCATCTGACAAAGCCTGCAGCTTGTCTTCGATCAGCTGCTTGTCGTCGCTGTCGAGTACACCTTTAAGATCAACAATCGCTTTTTCGCAACGTTCCTTGTCTTCCTTCGGCACTTCATTGCCATGCTCGACCAGTGATTTTTCCACGGTGTGGATCATTGATTCTGCCTGGTTTCTGGCTTCGATCGCGCCGCGTCGTTTCTGGTCGACATCTTTGTTGGCTTCGGCGTCGCTGACCATCTTCTCTATATCGGCATCCGAAAGACCGCCAGTTGCCTGGATACGGATCTGCTGTTCTTTGCCGGTCGCCTTGTCCTTCGCCGTCACGTGAACGATACCGTTCGCATCGATGTCGAAGGTTACCTCCACCTGCGGCATGCCGCGCGGCGCAGGGGGCAGACCGACAAGGTCGAACTGGCCGAGGAACTTGTTGTCCGCCGCCATTTCACGCTCACCCTGGAAGACACGGATGGTCACAGCGGTCTGGTTGTCTTCAGCCGTCGAGAACACCTGGCTCTTCTTGGTCGGGATGGTCGTGTTGCGGTCGATCAGTCGTGTGAACACGCCGCCGAGCGTCTCGATCCCGAGGGACAGAGGCGTAACGTCGAGCAGCAGAACGTCCTTAACATCGCCCTTCAGAACGCCGCCCTGAATCGCCGCGCCATCGGCCACGACTTCATCAGGGTTAACGCCCTTGTGCGGTTCCTTGCCGAAGAAGTCTTTCACCAGTTCGATGATTTTTGGCATCCGTGTCATCCCGCCGACCATGACGACTTCGTCAATATCCGACGCTTTGACACCGGCGTCTTTCAACGCGGCTTTCAGTGGATCGATCGTGCGCTTGATCAGGTCTTCAACCAGGCCTTCCAGTTTCGCACGGGTCAGCTTGATGTTGAGGTGTTTCGGGCCGGACGCATCGGCGGTAATGAACGGCAGGTTCACTTCCGTCTGTGTGGTGGAGGAGAGTTCGATCTTCGCTTTCTCCGCCGCCTCTTTCAGACGTTGCAAAGCCAGCTTGTCATTCTTCAGGTCGATACCCTGTTCTTTTTTGAACTCATCGGCCAGGTAATGAATGATGCGGTCATCGAAATCTTCACCGCCGAGGAACGTATCGCCGTTGGTCGATTTCACTTCGAAAACGCCATCGCCGATCTCCAGAACTGAAATATCGAACGTACCGCCACCAAGGTCATAAACCGCGATCGTGCCGGCTTTCTTTTTATCAAGACCGTAGGCCAGCGCCGCCGCCGTAGGCTCGTTGATGATACGCAAGACTTCAAGGCCGGCGATTTTACCGGCGTCTTTCGTCGCCTGACGCTGGCTGTCGTTGAAGTACGCCGGAACTGTAATAACTGCTTGCGTCACGGGCTGACCGAGGAAGCTTTCCGCAGTCTCTTTCATCTTTTGCAGGATCATGGCGGAGATTTGCGCCGGTGCGAATTTCTCGCCGTCGATCTCGACCCATGCATCGCCGTTATCGCCCTTCACAATGTGGAAAGGGGCGGTCTTCATCATCTTCTGCACCTGCGGATCGTCGAAGCGGCGACCGATCAGGCGTTTAAAAGCATAAATGGTTTTGTCAGGGTTGGTGACGGCCTGGCGCTTCGCAGGTTGTCCGACGATACGCTCGCCGTCCTTGCCGAAGGCGACCATCGACGGCGTCGTGCGCGCGCCTTCCGAATTTTCAATGACCCGCGATTCCTTGCCATCCATGATGGCGACGCAGGAGTTGGTTGTACCGAGGTCGATACCGATTACTTTGCTCATTTTGTTTTCCTTCTCATGTTGGCAAATATGTAGGGCAGCCCGAAACCGGCACTACCCTGATTTCCATTTCAGTCTGGTTTTATGCACCATGTGTGCGGTGCTGCAGTATATAGCACGCCGCCAGCCAATGACCAGACCGAAAGCCACCGAAATCCGCAGTTTCCTGCCAGTCTCTGAGGCCTTGTAATTTATACGGCAATGTAAGGGATTGGATCAGGGTATTGAGAAAGAATTCTTAATGTCTTTCCGTAATTATGCCGTCTCATCCACCTTATGCGACCCGCCATCCTCACCCTTCGACACCCCGACCTTCGCGGCGCGGAGCAGGCGGTCATGAATGACATACCCTGTTTCAATTACCTGGATGACGATCCCGCCCGGTTTCCCAGGAACAGGGGCCTCGAACATCACTTCATGGAAATTCGGGTTGAACGGTTCACCCATAGGTTCGATTTTTTTGATGCCCTGTTTTTCGAGGGACCGCATCATGCCGCGCTCCGTCGCCTCGATTCCGTCCATCAGGTTTTTTAATGTCGGGTCGGCGGCCTTTGCTTCTGCTGGTACGGCGTCAATCGCACGCTGAAAATTATCCGCGATGTCGATCATTTCTCTGGCAAAGGCGGTGACGGAATATTTCGATGCGTCTTCGCGTTCCTTGACCGAACGCTTGCGGATGTTATCCGTTTCGGCCAGCGCGCGCATCATATGGTCTTTCAGGCGCGTGATCTCTGCCTCAAGCTCGCCAATACGGGCTTTGTCGCCGTCGCTTGATGCCGCAGGCATGTCCATCAGGCTTTCAATCGCGGGTTCGTCCCCCGGCATTTCTTCAGGCATCAGTCTTTTATCCGGATCTGTATCGTTCATTTGGGTCTGTTCCGTGCGTGTTATTCGAAAGTACCAGGGCGGCGGGCGGAAACCGTTTCGCTGACCGCAACATTGTCATGATTAGGCACCATGGCAATGGTTTTTCCAGCATCATCAACATAGTAATGACGATGCGCTTGTCCAGAGGGCATGACGAATTGCGGAATAACCGTTTCCACCTTTGTCATGCCGTGCGTATTCGCAAAATCCGCAATCGCCTGATCCTGCTGCCCCTCGGGCACGGTCGGCGCGGTCAGGACCAGCGTGTTTGCAGGGTAATACCAGTGCAGCAGGGCGGTCTGCCCCCCGGTCGGCATCTTCCCAGCATCGAAAATATTCTCGCTGTCGGGCAGGATGGAGAGAGTGTTTTTATCCAGAGTGATCTTGTAAGTATCCGACCCCATCCCCTTGCCGAGCGTAAAGCGGATCTTGGTCAGGCGGTTATCCTCAACCAGCTTGCGGTCCAGCGGAATATCGGCCAGCGCATACTGGTTCGCCGTCTTGCATGAATATTGCGGGCTGCGCGACATGCTGGAAAAATCGAGGCTGTAGCCCTCGACATTGACCAGGAATATCGGCGCATCGGTTTCCAGCGTATAGCGCAAAGGAGTCACGCGCGGGCAGCCGCTGGCCCCGACAGGGGTGCGCAGGCGAATGAATGCCTCGCCGCTTTTATCGTTCTGGCGCAGCAGTGAAACCGTAACGACGCGCGGCACGAATTCCCTGATCGTCGGGGCGATCTTGTCCGACTGCGCAAAGCTGGTCCCCGCAAACGCGGTGATCGCGGCGGTCAGGAAAAGAATGTGCCTGGTTTTAAGTCTGCTGAAAATCATCGTCATGCCCCGTCAGGATATCCCTCAAAAGTAACCGCCGCACCCGGCGATGTCCAGAGGCAAAAGGCTATTCAGATCAAAGTTGATTACAGCTTCGGCGCAACCCCGCGCAAGGCCTGCAGATGATAATCAACGCTTTCCGCCAGCGCCGCCTCGTCATACCCGCCCTCAAGCGCCGAAACGATGCGTCCGCCGCAAAGCTCCTCTGCGGCTTCGACCAGCATATGCGTCAGGTGATAGTAATCCGCCGATTTCAGTTTAATGTCCGATAGCGGATCAGCCTCATGCATGTCAAACCCCGCCGAAATTAAAATCAGCTCCGGCTTAAAATCGCGCAGAGCAGGGATGACAAACTGCCGGTATTGCGCCGCAACGGCCCCGAAGGTCGACCCTTCCGCAATCGGCACGGTCACGATATTCGGTGCCAGAACGCCGGACAGGCCGTGATTTTTGTCATACTTGCATCCTGCCTGATAAGAGGACACCAGCATCATCCGGCTGTCGTCCCGGTTCGTGATAATATCCTGTGTGCCGTTCCCGTGATGCCTGTCGAAATCGACAATCGCCACGCGGCGCGCCCCTTGGTTCAGGGCGTGCACCGCCCCCATTGCGATATTGTTGAAGAT
Source organism: Micavibrio sp. (assembly GCA_028290825.1). Taxonomy (GTDB): domain Bacteria; phylum Pseudomonadota; class Alphaproteobacteria; order Micavibrionales; family Micavibrionaceae; genus Micavibrio. The sequence goes on along the minus strand of JAQGJB010000015.1, from coordinate 83,095 downwards.
GCAGAATCCTTCCCCGCGCTCCGGCCCGGCATGATGCCCCGGCGGGCGGATAGCGGCAAAAGCCCGCGTGCACCTGCCACTCATCGTATCCTCAACCGCCTTGCACACGCTGCCCGCCGCATAACGCGCGGCGTCATATGACCCCGGCGAAACGCGCGTATACCATTGCACGAAAGGGTTGGTGAACGATGCAACGCGGTTGCGCACCGGCCCCAGCCTGCTCATCGCCTCAACCGTGTCGATGTATCGCGGCGTATGAATCTGCGATAACTGCGCCTTTGTCACGGGAACAATGTCCTCGTCGACAGACAGGCCCAGGTCATTAAACAGCCTCGTCAGCGCAAGCAACCGCCCTTTGCGTTCTTCAAAACGCCGGATGTGAAGCTCATGCCCGAGGCATGCGGGATGCGAATAAATATTAAGATCCATTTTGGCTCCCCAGTAATTTTCCCATCACTTTCGATGTGTAATCGACAATCGGAATAATCCGCCCGTAATTGATCCGGGTCGGCCCGATCACGCCGATGGCCCCGATCATCTGCCCCTCGCCGCTGCGATAGGGCGACATGACCATCGACCATCCCGAATGCTGGAACGTCTTGCTCTCCGTGCCGATGAAAATCTGGATGCCCTCTGCGTCGCTCGTTGCCTCCAGCAGCCGCGCAATGGTTTCCTGTTCCTCAAGCGCCGCGAACAGTAACCGCGCCCGTTCAAGGTCCTCGATCGCCTTCACATCCTCCAGCAACCGCGACTGCCCGCGAATAATGATATGCCCTTGTGATGCCTCGCTGGAGGGCAGGGCCAGACCTTGCTGCACCAGTGCTGACGATATCGCGTCCAGTTGCGCCCGGTTGGAATGAATCTCCGCAAGAACCTGTTCCCGCACCGATTTAATTGTGCGCCCCGCAAGACGTTCATTGAGGTAATTGCTCGCCGACACCAATGCCGCAGGATAAAAATCTCCTGGAACCGCCATCACCCGGTTCTCAATCGTTCCGTCCTGCATCACCAGGACAACCAGAACACGGCCTTCGTCCAGCTGCACAAACTGCACCTGGCTCACCGGCTTGTCCGTCTTCGGCGCAATCACGATCCCGGCCCCGGCGGACAATCCGGCCAGCATCGATCCGGCCCGTTCCATCATCTGCGCCATCGACTGGTCATTGGTGCGGCATTGCGCCTCGATCTGGTGACGCTCATCGTCCGTCAGGTTCCCGACCTCCATCAACCCGTCGATATAAAGCCGTAAACCCTGCGCCGTCGGCAGGCGGCCTGCGGATGTATGCGGAGCGTAGAGGAGGCCCGCCGCCTCCAGATCCGCCATCACATTCCGGATCGTGGCCGGGGACAAATTCATCCCCGACATCTGCGCCAGTGTGCGCGAACCCACCGGATCGCCACCGCTGAGATAAGCGTCGACAATAGTCCGGAAAATCTGGCGTGAACGTTCGTTGAGTTCGGGGATCATCCGGACTTTATATAGGGCCTTCACTTCCTTGTCATCCGCGAGCGAAGGCGGGCTGCTGTGAAGGTATGAAATTCCGATTTAAAGCTTGACAAAATATGAATTAATTCCTATATTATTCAGGGGCTTATCTCTTTCATCAAGCACCGGATTTAAAAATGTTCGGATTTTTGACGAACGAACTGAAGGAATGGGGTAGCCTTTGATTTTATTAGAGAAAATAACCCTTTCCGCCGCCGCCCGTTCCCGGCTATGGTCTGCCCGCAATTCACATTTTTAAAGGAAATCCCATGCGCCCCTCCGGCCGGACCCCGAATGCCCTCCGCAAAGTCGAAATCATTACCAATGTCACCAAACACGCCGAAGGCTCCTGTCTGGTGAAATTCGGTGATACCCATGTCCTTTGCACGGCTTCGGTCGAGGAAAAAGTGCCCGGCTGGATGAAGAATACAGGCAAGGGCTGGGTCACCGCCGAATACGGCATGCTGCCGCGCTCCACCCATTCGCGCATGGACCGCGAAGCGGCCAAGGGTAAACAATCCGGACGCACCCAGGAAATCCAGCGTCTTGTCGGTCGCGCGCTCCGTGCCGCGGTGGACATGCAGGCTCTCGGCGAGCGCCAGATCAAAATCGATTGCGACGTCATTCAGGCCGATGGCGGCACCCGCACGGCCTCGATCACCGGCGGCTATGTCGCGCTCGGCCTCGCCATCAAATACCTGATGGAAATCGGCCTCCTGAAAACTTCGCCGATCGTCGATTCCGTTTCCGCCATTTCCTGCGGCATTTATAACGGAACGCCTGTCCTCGACCTCGATTACGATGAAGACAGCGCCGCCGACACCGACGCCAACTTCGTCATCATGGGCAAGGGCGGCATCGTCGAAATTCAGGGGACGGCTGAAAAAACACCGTTCACCGACGAAGAATTTTTAAGCCTTCTGGCTTTGGCCAAAGCAGGTTGCGTCGAACTGAAAACCCATCAGGAAAAGGCTATCGCTGCATAATGAAGCAGATCAAAAAACTCGTCATCGCCACGCATAACAAGGGGAAACTCGCCGAATTCCAGGCGATGCTAAAACCCTATGGTGTCGAGGCTGTTTGCGCTGTTGATCTCAACCTGCCTGAGCCTGATGAAACCGGAACAACCTTTGCCGAAAACGCCGTACTCAAGGCTGCCTTGGCAGGGCAGGCAGCCAGCCTTCCGGCTCTGGCCGACGACAGCGGCCTTTGCGTCAACGCGCTCGATGGACAACCCGGCCTGTTCTCCGCTCGCTGGGCCGGTGCGGAAAAGGATTTCACCATGGCTATGGGCAAGATCAATGCAATGCTGGAGGGCGGGGATGACCGCTCCGCCTATTTCACTGCGACGCTGGCGCTTTCAATGCCTGACGGCGACTGCGAAATTTTTGAAGGCGTCATCAACGGCACGCTGGTCTGGCCGCCGCGCGGCACTAATGGCCACGGCTATGATCCGATCTTCGTTCCCGAAGGCGAAACCCGCACCTTCGCCGAAATGTCTCCGGAAGAAAAAGAAAAGATCAGCCACCGCGCCATCGCATTTAAGAAATTTGCGGTCGCCACCTTCGGCTCATGAACGGGGAAGCCGGAACATTATTCGGCCTCTACGTCCACTGGCCTTTCTGCCTGTCGAAATGTCCCTATTGCGACTTTAATTCGCACGTTCACGCCACAATTGACCATACCGCCTGGCGCGAGGCTTTGGTACGGGAAATCAAGCACTACGCCGCCCAGACGCCGGGCCGCCGCTTAACGTCGATCTTCTTCGGCGGCGGAACGCCGTCATTGATGCACCCCGACACCGTCGCGGCCATCATCGATACAGCCCAGTCCGCCTGGACATTCTCAAACGATATCGAAATCACGCTGGAGGCCAATCCCACCTCGGTCGAGGCTGACAAATTCCGCGCCTTCCGCCAGGCCGGAATCAACCGTGTCTCCCTCGGCATCCAGTCTCTGCGGGAAAAAGACCTGAAATTCCTTGGCCGCACGCACAGCGTTGACGAAGCCCGCAATGCAATTGAAATCGCCTCCTCAACCTTCGACCGTTTCAGTTTCGACCTGATCTACGCCCGTCCGCAACAAACCGTTCAGGAATGGCGCGAAGAACTGAACGAAGCGCTACAAATGGCAAACGGGCATTTATCCCTCTATCAACTGACCATTGAACCCGGCACAGCCTTTCACACCTGGCATGCGCGCGGCGACTTCCAGATCCCGGAAGATCAGGCCGCTGGTGAAATGTACGAAGTGACGCAGGATATTCTCGCCGCTGCAGGTTTGCCGTCCTATGAAATCTCCAACCACGCCAGACCTGGCGAGGAATCGCGCCACAATATGACCTATTGGCGTTACGGCGATTACGCAGGTGTCGGTCCGGGCGCTCATGGGCGCCTGACGCTGGATGGTCAAAAGATCGCCACTGTCGCCCACCGCGCGCCCGAAATCTGGCTGAACAAAGTGCGGGAGCAGGGGCATGGTGCACATCCCGTTGAATCCGTCACCCATGAACAGAGATTTGCCGAAGCCCTGATGATGGGCCTGCGCCTGGCCGAGGGCGTCCCGTTCGACCGGCTTGAGGAACAATCCGGCGGGACGCGGGAAACATTTTTCCCGCCCGCAAAAATTAAATCACTTACCGATGAAGGTTATCTGACCGTCACCGCCGACCGCATCACCGCCACCGCCGCCGGGCGTCAGCGCCTGAATGCCGTCCTGAAATATCTTCTGGCTTAACGCTTCGGCTTCGGCGCAGCCGCCTGCGCCAGCGCAATCAGCAACGATAAATCCTGACCGTTCATCATCACCTTCCCCTCCGGGGTCAGCTCGAGATCATAAACGCGCATCCCCGTTGCCTTGTCCTGCTGTCCGACGCCGTTGACGACCATCATCACCACATAAGCCTTCTGCAAACCGGCCTGTGCCTGCGCGGAAAGTTTCGGATCTTTCATCTGCGTCTGCATGGCTTTCAGCAACTGATCAACGCCCTTCGCCTCCAGCTTCATCTTGCCGCGCGCACCGTATAATGATTTCACATCGGCGTTCAGCAATCCGTTCATCAGCACATTATATGTCGCATTGCCGAACGATGAATCCGAAACCTTGACCGTCGTTCCCGCTTGCGTCAGTAATTCCGGAATCATCCTGGCCAGTTCCATCCCTGCGGCGCGCTTTGCCTCCGGCGTCGCCGTCTCGGGGAGGATATTCTTGACCGCAAGTGCTGTGAGCTCCTTCAGGGGAAGCTTGTCCGCCACCATGTCCAGCGCAAGATGGGCGGGAACCGTATCGCTCATACCCGGCTGCGGCGGCTTGAAGGAAAGCCCGTCATAGCCGACGTTCAGGTGCGATTTCACCGCACCTGTCTTGAACCCTTCCATATCGAACTTCACGGCGGCCTGCCCCAGATTAATCATCCCTGCGGGCTTGCCGCTGTCCGGCGGTTGGGCCAGCGCAATGCTATCGACCGTTATTTTGGAATCAAATCCCGACCACGACGATCCGATGAAATCAAAAAACGCCGCATAAATACCCGGTAACTGCTCGGTTGTGACCTTGCCGGTATTCAGTGTGGCGATTTTCTTCTGATAGGCGGTTCCCTGTGCCGGATCAAAATCCCTGACATTCATCGCCATGGAAAACCTGCCGATGCGCGAAGGTGTTGTCTCCCCCCGGCGCAATGCCTGAATATCGGTCATCTCGTATTTCAGGGGCCCGGACCAGGTTTTTCCGTCGCCGGAAGGCGTCAGGTTATAGATGATGGTCGTCTTCGGCACTTTTATCACAATGCCATCCTGAATTTGGTTGACGACAATGTTCAGGTATTGCGCGTCCAGCTTGGTAAAAGTCTGAATTGTCTCGTTCCATATCCCGTTGAAAGTCTGGCCGCCGATGGTCGTGCGGAAACGCGGCTGCTTGTCGATCCCGTATCCTGTGATCGGCGTGGGCGAGGCGAGGGTGAGCTTCCATTCATTCGCCCTGTCGCCGGGCAGGGCATTGATCGCGAAAATACCAACATCGGTCGATGTGCCATCGGCATTAATCAGGGAAATATGCGGCATCGTAATCGCATAATAACTTCCCGCCGGTTCGACGGTCAGTGGGCCTTCTGTCCGCAACTCCCGTCTGCTGGCTTTCATCGCCGCTTTCCGGTCATCCAGGTACTGGGTAAACACGGTTTTCAGATGGGCCGCGCCCTTGGCGTCAATGGCCGCTTTGGCTGGCGCGGTGAAGCTCAGCAACGCAAACAGCATGGTCAGGATGATCCGGGTCATGGCAGGCCTTTCATATAATCGTCTCTCGGAAGGATATAGGGCAAAAATTAACAAAAAACGCCCCCGGCGACCAGCGTTTATCGTTTCCAATTATCTATGGAAACGCTATAGTGCCGCCATCAGCAAACATTGTGAGTCGCTATGATTTTAAATTCCCAGCCCAAACAACTGCGCCTTCAGGATGATGGACAGATACTGTGGCAGAAAGATGCCACCAACCCGATGCCGGGTATTCCCGTCGCAAAGATCACGAAGGGCAGTTCCGCACTGACCCCGGGGATTGAGCTGATCGAGAGCGAAGCACTCGAAGGGCAGGAACGCGACGACGTTTCCATCTTCGTCAAGAACTGGCTGGGCCAGCACATCATCACCACTCTCGAAAAACTAGTCGGCCTGAATGCCGAAGGGATCGAAGGTCCGACCAAGGATATCGCGCAGAAAGTTTATCTCGCCCTCGGTATTATCCCACGCGCGGAAATCGAAACCGAAATCGCCGCGCTCGATGCGGAAATGCGTAAGGCCCTGCGCCAGCGTCACGTGCGCCTCGGCCCTATCCTGGTCTTCGTGCCGGAACTGAACAAGCCCGCCGCCATCCGCCTGCGTGCGCTGTTGTGGTGGCTGTGGAACGACCGCGTTCTGCCTGCGCCTGTGCCGAAGGACGGCGTTGTTTCCGTCATCGTTGACGAGACGGAGATCGATCCCGTTTATCAGCGCGCTATCGGTTATCCTGTCTATGGTGGCCGCGCCATCCGTGTTGATATGCTCGACCGCCTGATCTGCGCCGTCTACGACAACGCCAAGGACGGAAAATTCAAAGCCACACACAAAATGGCCGAATGGCTCGGCTCCTCCATTCCCGATCTCTATAAAGTGCTTGAGGCAATGGGCCACAAGAAGCTTGAAGACAAGGCAGAAGCTCCGAAATCCGAAGAAGCAGCCGCCGAAGCGCCATCCGAAGCGGCCGTCGAAGCCATCGCGGAACCGGCAGTTGAACCTGTCGCGGAAGAAACCCCGGCTGAGGCGACAGCAGGAGAAGTGACCCCTGAGGTCACCACCGAAGCCACTCCGGCGGACACCGCGGCCACGCCTGCAATTTCTACCGCTCCGGTAAAGCCAGACCTCGCAACCTTCCGCCTGAAACGTGGCAAGGCCGGTGAGTCCGAAAAAGCCCGCGCACCACGCGGTCCGCGCCGTGCGCCTAAAGTCAAAACCCCGCCGCCTTTTGAAAAGCTGAGCGAAGAGGAGCTGGCTGCGATCCGCGAACGCGACAAGGCCCGCGAAGATGCAAGGCAGCAACGCAAAACCCAGCAGAACAACGACCGTCCGAAGGAAAAAGATTCCCGCCCGCGTGATGGCCAGCGTGACAACCCGCGCGACCGGAAACCACGCGACCGTAACGACCGCCTGAAGGGCGGCGATGCGCGCGAGGACAAGGTCGTTCTCGAAGTTCATGCCCCGAAAACCGGCGATTCCCCGTTCGCAATGCTGCAGCAGTTAAAAGTGGGCAGGAAAGATTAGCTTGGTCCGCCTGCGTAACGTTCTGACGATAGCGATCCTGACGCTATGCGGCCTTTTCTATGCGATGCCGCAGGCACAGGCCGCGCGTTTTTCCGGCGCTTATCTGATGAAAATCTGCAGTGTCGATGATAATGGCAATGAAACCGCCCCCGGTGCGCATGCCGCGTGCCAGTCTTATATCTCCGGTGTCATTGATTACCACAATATGCTGCGCTCGATGAAAATCGCACCGGCGATTGATTTCTGTATCCCGGAAACGGTGACGCTGAATGAAATCCATGTAAAGGTTTTGCTATACCTCGAAAAGAACGCGCAACACGATGCCTTTGTTGCCGCGCCTGCCGTCCTGATGGCGCTCTATTCCAATTATCCCTGCGGCGGTGGTAAGAAAAAGCGTTAGCGTTTTACACGCTGTAACCTTTGATAAAAAAGCGCACGGTTTCGCGCGCAATGAAGTCGCGTTCTTCGGCTGGCACATCTTTGGTAATACCCAGAAGGCATTTCAGGTGCGTATGCCCCTTTACCATGCTGAGGAAAATATCGGCGGCAAGGGCCGTGTCGTCAATCAGAACGATCTTCTTCTGATTAAGCGTATCAAAGTAATTTTGCAGAACTTTTTTGACCTGTAACGGCCCGGTTTCATAAAACAATTCCGCCATCTCGGGGAAGGTCACGCTCTCTCCGACCATCGTACGGTGAAACTGCAGGGATTCCTTGGCCAACGTAACGTCGAGGAAATCGCGGGCAAAATTATAAAGCGCCTGTTCCGGCGTTTTTCCGGCCTCTACCCCGGCCTGCAGGGAAGAGATGAAAACTGCACATCTGGCGCTGATAACCGCGCTGAATAGCTCTCTTTTATCCTTAAAATGCGCATAAAGCGTCGGCTTCGAAACTGGCACAGCTGCCGCGATCTGATCCATGCTCACAGACTGAAACCCTTGATTCATAAACAGAATCCCGGCTGCCTCTAAAATATTTTCACGTTTTGATGCCTGCGCCATCTTGACTTCCTTTCGCATTCGCACATATACTAAACTAAACCGTTTAGTAAGGAAAAGCAATGGCCAAGGCACCTGGATCGAAACACTCCGGAAAAAGTTTCATTATCATTCTCGTCATTCTGGCGATCGTGGCGGGGGCTGGCTTTCATATCTGGTCCACCCGCGACGAAGAAAAAACCGATGACGCAACGATCGAGGCGCACATCATCCCAATCGCACCGAAAGTCGGCGGCTATGTCGTCGAACTTGCGGTCAAGGACAACCAGCATGTGAAGAAGGGTGATGTCATCCTCAAAATCGATCCGCGCGATTACAAGGTTGCCGTCTCCCAGGCCCAGGCCGATCTGGCTGCGGCTGAGGCCCGCCTTGTCGCAGGCAAACACAATCATGCCAACACTTCCGTCTCCGCTCCGTCCAACCTTGCCTCCGCCCAGTCGCAGGTCGCCCTGGCGCAATCCGAATGGGCCAATGCCACCAAGACAATGAAGCGCCTGCAAAGCCTCGACGATACGGCGCGCAGCCGCCAGAGCCTTGATGATGCCGTCGCCGCCGAACGCGCGGCCCATTCCCGCTATGACGATGCCATGGCGAAACTGAAAACCGCAAATACCGCACCCGATACGATTGCCGCCTCCGAAGCCGAAGTGACCCAGCTTGCCGCAGCGGTTGACCGTGCCAAGGCGACACTTGAAAACGCGCAGAACAACTTGAACGACACTATTGTTTATGCGCCGGAAGATGGCCGCGTTACCCGCCGCACGGTGGAGCAGGGCGCATACCTTCAACCCGGCCAGCAATTAATGGCGCTGGTCAGCGACGATTTCTGGGTTGTCGCCAACTACAAGGAAACGCAATTGTCCGAAATGAAACCCGGCCAGCCGGTGGATATTAAAATCGACGCTTTCCACGGAAAAACCTACCGCGGCAAGGTTGACAGTATCCAGTACGGCACCGGATCGCGTTTCAGCATGTTCCCGGCCGAAAATGCCACTGGAAACTTCGTGAAGATTGTCCAGCGTGTACCGGTCAAGATCGTGTTCGTCGATAAACCGGGGGCAGAGCTTTCGATCGGCCCGGGCATGTCCGTTGAACCGATCGTCCATGTGCAATAATGACTGACACCGCCACGTTCACCGCGCCGGAACAAAAGACCTTTAACCCCTGGCTCATTGCCGTGGTGGTGTCTCTGGCTACATTCATGGAGGTGCTGGATACGACCATCACCAACGTGTCACTCTCCCACATCGCCGGTTCCCTCGCCGCGTCGCAGGATGAAAGCACCTGGGTTCTGACCTCCTATCTGGTTGCGAACGGCATCATCCTACCACTTTCCGGTTGGCTTTCCGGTGTGATCGGGCGGAAGAAATTTTTCCTGCTGTGCATTGCCGGTTTCACTTTCGCTTCTTTTATGTGCGCCATTTCCACCTCGCTGCCCATGCTGATCGTCTTCCGGATGATCCAAGGCCTGGCCGGTGGCGGCCTGCAACCGACCCAACAGGCGATTATCATGGATTCCTTCCCGCCGGAAAAACGCGGCGCGGTCTTCGGCCTGACTGGCGTGACCCTGATCGTCGCGCCAATCCTCGGCCCCACACTCGGCGGCCTCATCACCGATAATTTCAGCTGGCGGTGGATTTTCTACATCAATATCCCGGTCGGCATCCTCGCATTCACCCTGGTCAGCCAGATGGTTCGCGATCCTGCGCACGCCATGGCGCAGGGCCTGAAAAAAATCGACTATATTGGCCTGGCCCTCGTCGCCATCGGCCTCGGCACGCTGCAGATCGTCCTTGATAAAGGGCAGCAGGAAGACTGGTTCGACAGCAGTTTCATCATTTTCTTCGCCGTGCTCAGTGGTTCGACACTGATCGCCGCCGTGATCTGGCTGTTGAAACGCGAAGACCCGGTGGTTGATCTGAAACTTCTTGCCAACCGCAGCTTCGGCCTCGGCTCGATCCTTATCTTTATTACCGGCTTCGTGCTCTACAGTTCCTCTGCATTGCTGCCCATCATGGTGCAGAGCCTGTTTGGTTATAACGCAACCATGGCGGGCCTGATCCTGTCGCCAGGCGCTGTCTTCGTTCTGTTGCTGATGCCTGTCTCTGGCCAATTGGTATCGCGTGTTCCGGCGCGTTATCTTGTGCTTCTTGGCTTAAGCGCCTGTGGAATCGGCTGCTATCTCACCTCGATCTATATCAACCTCGATTCAAATTATAATACCTTCGTCTGGCTGCGCGCTATTCAGATGATCGGCATCCCGTTCCTGTTCATCCCGGTCAGCACACTGGCCTTCATGAAAGTGCCAAAGGAAAAAAGCACCAAGGCGTCGGCTCTGTTTTCGCTCTCCCGTAACCTTGGCGGCAGCGTCGGCATCGCCCTCGTCACCACCTATCTCGCCCGCCATTCCCAGGTTCATCAGAGCCATCTGGTGGACCGGCTTGTCCCGGGTGATCCTGTCTATGAGGGCACGCTGCAGAGCCTGACCGCTAACGCCATGGCCCATGGCCTGCCACAGGCCGCCGCCGGATCGCAGGCGACAGGGCAGATCTATAAAGAACTGCTTAGCCAGGCCTCGATCCTCGCCTATGCGGACTCATTCTTTTTCCTGGCAATGCTAGTGGCCTTTGGTTTGATTGCGGCCTTGTTCCTGCCGATGAACCGCCCTAACGCTGCCGCCGCAAAAGAAGCGGCGCAGGCCGCGCACTAGGCTTTGTGTGTGGCGATCACGGGTGTGCCTTCAAGTGTCCGCTGTACCGGGCATTTGGCGGCAATTTCGATTAATTTTTCGCGCTGCTCGCCACTCAGTGAATCGCCGTAAAGGCTGATATCCTTCGTGAAATGATCGGTGCGCCCCTCTTTGTGGTGGGTGAGGATGACTTCGACTTTTTCGAGTGGCCAGTTCTGCTGCCTTGCGTACCAGCGCACCGTCATGCACGTGCATTCTCCAAGCGCCGCCAGCAGGATGTCATACGGCGCAGGACCCAGGTTTCCGCCACCGCTTTCAATCGGCTCATCGCCTTTAATTTCAAACCCCGAAACTGTGATGTCGACGCCGAACGCGCTTTCACCGTTCTCACTGACATGGGCGGTGCGCAGATTTTCGGCCATTTTGCAAAATCCTGTTTCAGGTTTAAGGTGACCCCTGAAGTTTAGGCCATCATCCGGAGAAAGCAATGTCCCTGATCGAACTGACCATTCCCGCGCGTGAGGCCGATATTGGCACGTTCCGGGTTCACCGTCTGTTGCCCTACCGCAACCGCCGCATGGTCGGACCTTTTATCTTCCTCGATCACATGGGCCCGGCGGAGCTTGGCATAGGCGAGGGGATGGATGTCCGCCCCCATCCGCATATCGGCCTGGCGACCGTCACCTACCTTTTCGATGGTGAAATCATTCACCGCGATACCCTTGGCTCGAACCAGCTTATCACGCCCGGCGATGTCAACTGGATGACAGCGGGCAGCGGTATCTCTCATTCCGAACGCACCGGCGCGGCGGAGCGCACCCACCTGCATAGGGTTCACGGCCTGCAAAGCTGGGTCGCCCTGCCAAAAGAATGCGAAGAAAAAGGTGCGGAGTTTTTTCATCATGGCCGTGAGGTGCTGCCTCTGGCCGAACGCAACGGCGTGCAACTGAAAATCATCGCTGGCGAAGCTTACGGTTCCTTATCACCGGTAACGACCTATAGTCCGCTTTTCTACGTCGAAGCCAGGATGCAGCCGGGAAGCAAGCTCGAGCTCCCGGAAAACTATACCGAACGCGCCGTCTATGTGATTGCTGGGCGCGTCCGCGTCGGCAATACGGTGATCGAACCGCTGACCCTGCCGGTCTTCATGCCGGACGGTCAGGTGAGACTGGAGGCCGACAGCGACGCCCATATTATTTTACTGGGGGGCGAGCCGTTACCGGAGAAGCGCTTTATCTGGTGGAATTTCGTCTCGACCTCACGCGAAAGGATCGAACAGGCCAAGCACGACTGGCAGGAAGGGCGCTTTGGGAAAATTCCCGGCGATGAAACGGAATACGTTCCGCTACCTCCTGATTACTGATCGTCGTTAAAACCGGCCGTGGTCTTAGCGAGGAGTTCTTCGAGGGTCTTCAGGCTGACCGGCTTCACCAGATAGTGATCGAACCCGGCCTCTTTCGAAATGGCCTCGTTCTTGTCCGGGTCCCATCCCGTCTGGGCGATAAACACCGTGCGGCGGAAATCTGGCGATTGTTTGAGCGTCTGGCAGAGCTCATACCCGTTCATTCCAGGCATCCCGATATCCATCAGGATCACATGTGGCAAAAATACGCGCGCTTTTTCCAGGGCCTCACCCGCGCTGTAAGTCACCTGCGGCTCATACCCAAGCGCCTCGATCATCCAGCCAAGCGTCTTAGCGGCCTCGATATTGTCGTCCACGATCAGGATTTTCAGCAATGGCCCTTTTTGCGCCAGGGCGTTGTTGACGATGATTTCTTCGCTTTGGCTTTTCATGCGCTGGCTCTCACAAGGCTTGGTTGAACGTCACGGCGATAAACCCAAACCCGTGCCGGCGGCAGGTTACGCCAGATAAAAGTCGTCATCTCGACACGCGAACCGGACGGTGCGGCGACCGGGCTGTGGAACCCGTAAGAGAACTGGATAAGCGGCGCACCCGGTGCCAGTTGGTCGAGAGCGGTATTAATCAGCTCTCCCCGGCGGTCCGCCGGTAGATTCAGCAAGGGGATACCCGAAATAATCGCCTTGAATTTTTGCGGAAATTTTCCGGTCAGAAGTTCACCCAGTTTAAACGCATCTCCGTTAATGACGTTCACATCGGGAAAGCGCAATGAAACAATCTTGGCGAATTCAGGATCGCGCTCGATCACCGTCAATTGCTCCGGCGGAAGGCCGCGCGCCAGTAATTCACGTGTCATGACGCCTGAACCGGGACCGAGTTCCAGGACAGGGCCGGGCTGCGACATATCGACCTGAGAAACCATCGCCTCGGCCAGCGCATGGCCGGACGGCGCAATCGCCCCCACGCGGCGCGGATGCGCCACCATGCGACCGAGAAAACGCAATTGCTCAGTCAACTGAACACCGCTGTGGCAGGCGTCTTGAACCTTACGCATAAAATTCGAATCTCTTAATCTGTGCTGAAGTGCTCGCATAATGCCTTGGTTTGCCTTGAAAATACAAGAAATAAAGCCCGTTTTGCAGACGTTATCAGGTCGTTAATCAGGTTGGCTGGGCATCGCTTTTGACAAGGGAGACCACCCCGGATTTCAGCAGAAAAGCGTGGATTTCCCGCTTGAAGGCAAACTTACGGCAATATAATTACTCGGCAAATTTCAGGATGGTTTTCAGAAGACCGGGGAAAGCTTGGTTCAGGTCGTCAAGCCGCAGCACATTCTGGTGCTCGACCCCCTTTTTTGTTGTGCGGATCAGGCCCGCTTCGCGCAGCACGCGGAAATGGTGAGACAGCGTCGATTTTGGGATCTTGGGACAGGGCGAGGCCTGACAACAGGACATATGGCTGTCCTCTTTCATCAGGCTCTGGACGATCTGCAGGCGCAACGGATCGGCCAGAGCTTCAAGAAGGCCGCTCAGGGTAATGTCTTCCGTTGCTGGGTGAACGAATTGCACCATAGTTTATATATAGGTCATCAGGTTGCTTAGTTCAATGGTTCATAAAAGATGTACTATCGCGACAACACCCTTATCGGATGTGCGGAGGATAAAGGAGCAAAATGTTTGTCCCATCCGTCACGCAGAACCTCGGCATAAACGCTGTGCAGATCGTAATCGCGTCCCTCGACACGCGACCGCAGCTTCTGTTCGAACGTTTTCACAAACGTTGTATCCTGCCACGCGCGGCGGTTGAGGGTCTGGCGTTGCCCCTCCGTCCAGCCCGCTTGGTCTTCCTCGGCCCACCGGAACATAAGGTCGAGGCCCAGCAGGGTCAGCTCATCCTTGCTCTGGCCGCTTAAATTCGGCGTTCGCATTGATGTCTGGTGATCGACATTGAAACCGAATGTCGGGCCGATGGGGGATGCGTGAATCTTGTGCTGCCCTAGGGCCCAGCGGGCATAACTGACCCGCACCATGTTATAAAGGCGGTTATCATCGGCATTCTGAAACAGCCTGTCCTGCCTGCAGGACGCGAAGATTTCCTCCGCATTCATTCGCCGCTCTCCGTCACCGGTCATTTTGCGGGCGTAATGCATGTAATCGGAAATCTGGTCCATCTGCCAGAAATTGCGTTGCAGGGCATCCTCATCGTTCTGTATCACCTGCCCGTCTGCCCCGCGCGGCAGCAATTCCGCTGTCGGTTTATTGCGCAGGACTGCTTGCAGGGACCGCACGGGCTCCATCACGCCCTGCAGTCCGTGATCGCAAAGATATTGCATGACCTGTAACTGATACGCTTTCGGCATGTGCGCATTCAGGTTGATGGTGCCGCTGTGCAGATCGCCGCCGAACGTGGAATAGGCATTGCGGGCCTCGTCAAGGTTCGGGTTGGCCACCGCCATCTTCCCCTCCTTGTTAGCAAACAGCATGATCAGAACCTCTCGGCCCCGGGCCTGTATATTCTCATACGGCATGCCATCGGCGGCTGTGACCAGATCTTTGATCTGGGGATAACGGGCTTTCAGCCCCGCCGCCTGGGCGGCGCGTTCCGCCGGGGTCGTTGTATGGGGGCTGGCGTTCAGGTAACCGGCAATCTCCAGCACCATGCGCTGCTTCTTCACCGGTCCCATAGTCTTAAGCGACTCAACCGCGTAAAGCGTACCGTAGAAATCGAGCAGTTCCTGCACATCGCGGTAGATAAACTTTCCGCCCAGTCCTTCAACAGTCTCGCCTGTCACCGGATCGACGCCGCCTTCAATCAGGAACCTGGCCGCATCCAGCGTCTTCTTCGACGAATTACCCGTCCCCATATAAACGCAGGTCAGCATTTCTGCGAGGCAGACCTTAATCGCTGCCTCCTTGCCGCCTGTTTTCTCCGCATCGAGAATTTGCGCCTTGTTCCGCAGGTTCAGCTCATCACAGAATTTCCCAACCCCCAGCTCATCCATCCCAAGGTGGACCATCACCGAAACCATGGCGCTGTTGAATGCGGAATCCGCTCCGCCGCTCAGGGCCTCCATAATTCCGCGCGAACCGCTTTTTCGCATATAGTCAAACAGCCAGAACGCCGTATAACGCAGAACCTCTTCATAATGGCGGTCCGTATTGGCGGGGTTGTCCCAGCTTTGCTTACCCTCGTTTTCATAGGCGCGGTTCGGAGCCGGTACGGCACCTGCATTTTTAAACTCATGCTTTAAGGACAAATGGACCTTTGCCGCTGTGTTCAGGGGGGCAGGGGTCACCGCTACAATCGTTGTGATCGCCGAAACTCTGTCAAAGCTCATCCGTCTGCCATAGGACAGAACGTCCCCATCCTGCACGATCATGCGGTGACCGAACTGGGCGAAAGTCGAACCACTGGAGCCAAGACCGTCCGTATCCACTACAGCATCCGCATATTGCGCGGCCAGTTTGTTGAGATGGACATGCTTGTCGATTTTGTCCCGTGCCGGTGGGCTTGCATTGGGGATCAGCAGGACCAGGCCGTCTTTGCTGCCCAGATGGCGGCTGAAGTATGGAATGATGTTATCGTCCGCATAACGGGAATCGTCATAGGGCTGTCCGTCATATTTCGTCGCCACCCATTTCGTCTCGCAGATCGCCTGGGCAATATTTATACTCTGTACCCCGTCCGAAACCGCAAGAATCGGATTCCCGAACTGGATATTGCGCCCCGTCTCGTCGATTGGAATTTGAATCGTCCCGAAGACCCCGCCCAGTTGTTTTGCTGCGCTCATCGACCATTCGTTGAAATAACGGCTCTCATAACCGCGCCCGTCATTATACAGATTGGCCTTGGCGGTCATGGCATGAATCTGCCCGCCGCTTACAATGCTCTGAACGTTAAACGGTTTGCTCATACGGTCGTAAAGCGGATATTTTACGCGGTCGGCACCGAACCCCGGCTCCGCCGGAAGATCCCGCATCTGCACCCGCCAGGGATGCCCGATGGAAATGATCAGGTTGGGGTCGGTTGCCTGCGCATAAGTGGAAATATCATCAAGCGCCGCCAGGATACGGTCATTATCCGTGCGCTGGAAATCGTCATTTACCTCATATCCGGTAAGCGCCAGTTCCTCAAGCGCGAGAATATCGCTCCCCCTCGATACGGCTTCATCAATTGCGGCGTAAATATTCGCCATATTGCGCGGCCAGTCGAGGGCCGTCTGGTTCAGGGAAGCCTGTGTGATTTTGAGGGAGAGCTTACTCATCATTTTCCTTAAGGGTCGTTGACGGGACCGCGTGGCGCGGCAGTCACGGACGGCGGATTAAAATAACTGGCCAACTGGTCCAGGGTGGTAACCTCAACACCTTTCTTCTTGAAAAGGTCCAGTGTCGCGGCCTGACCTTCGGGTGTAATTGCAGCCGTCGCGTCGAGAACGACGACAACCCGGAACCCTTCATCCCTCAGATCGCAAGCGCCGTCGCGAACGCAGACGTCAAGCGCGATACCGCTGACCACAACTGTATCAATCCCGTCCGTACGCAATTGGTCGGTAACCGAATTTCCGTTCGGGAAACGCGGATGCGTGACTTTATCGTTTTCAAACACACAGGAATAAGAATCGATCAGCGGATTGGTGCCTTTTTTCACAACCATATCGCCCGCCCGAACAACCAGGTCGGGATGCAGTTCCGCCTCTGCAGTACCCTGAATGCCATGGTCGGTCCACAGCTTCTGGGTATAAGCGCCCGGTGTGCCGTCGGCTACAATCTGGCCGTTGATCATTGATGCTGTCGTAAAAGGCGCGCGGCCATGCGTGCTGGCGAAAGAGGAGTGTCCGGCGGGGTGCCAGTCCTGCGTCCAGTATCCTTTTTCGGTCTGCGACCTGATCTGATTGATCTTCGGCATGATCGCATGGCCGCCCGCAACGCCAAGCCCGCCGCCTTCACAGAATGTCGGCTGAGCGTCGATAGCCAGAGATGCGATGTTTTTCGGTAAAGTCATTTCATTTTCTCCTTTTTCAAAAAATTAAACCAGATTTGCGGCAACGGTGTTGCCGGTATTGCGCAGGCGCCTGCCCATGGCCTCCTGACGGTAGAGGAGGCTTTCCTCCACCCCGACAACATGCTCATGCGGGTTCAGAAGCCGTTTATGCGCCGCATCCAGCATGGTCAGCCGCTGCAGGGCGCGGGCGCGGGCGATATGCACCGTCTCAATATCGCCGACCAGTTTCCCGGCTTCAAAGAAAGGCTGGATAGGACGATAGGCACGGGTACCCGCATTGAACGTTTTCGACAGGATGTGGTTATCGCGCTTCACCGACATGATGTCCTGCGTCAGGCGGCCGGAAAACATATCTTTCGGATCCGACAGCAACAGCGGATCTTTGGTCCATTCCTGGCAGATCGTGCCGCCATTGAACATCAGCTTTCCGTTCTTCTCTGTAAGATAGCGGATCAGGTCCAGCTCGCCCGGAAATGTCATCTTCACAGATTGGCTGGACAATTTCATGATGTCGCGGACTTTATCTCGGATATCCTTCGGCTCGGTCAGCCCGGCGCGCACGGCGGCTTTCATCGCAATGATTTCCTGATGGCTCAGCGCAGCGTCATAAATATTCGCGATTTTATAAACACCGCCAAGGGCTGGCTGGTCTGCCACCGTCGCAAGTTTCGTTCCCACCGCGTACATGTCAATCGCCTGCGTCTGGCGTTCAAGGTCGACAATCGTCTGTGCGTCCAGATCGTTGGAAACCGCATTTTTTAGAAGCTGCGTTCCGGACTGGCTGGCAAAATCCTTGCCCATCTGTGCCAGGTATCCAAGGTCACCCGAATCCTGCCGGAACCCCTGCAGCGTCGTGCCAACCATGGTGCAGGCCTGGATGACTTTTTTCATGCCTTCAATCGGCTCATACGTATCCGGAAGGAAGACCCCCAGATGCGGGCTGTGCTTCGCCCAGTTGATATACGCGTCAAGCTCCGTATCATGCATCATGACATAGGCATGCGCCATGGTGCCGATGGTTGGAATGCCGTAATTGGTTTCCGCCCAGCAATTGGAGGAGGCATCGATACCGCCGACATAGGAACCGCGCGTGGAGGATAATCCACCGACGGCCTGCGCGCGGCGCAGACCGAATTCCGCTACCGGCTTTCCGTTCGCGGCCGTCTTCAGGATTGAGGCATAGGTCGCAAAGTTGGACTGGGAATTCATGGTGTTGAGAATGGCGCTTTCCACCAGCAAAGCCTGCCAGACCGGGCCGCTTACTTTATAAACCGGCTCGGACGCGAAGGCGATCTCACCCTCGGGCATCATCACCAAGCTGAGTACATGCTTCGCATTCTTCAGCATCTCCAGGAATTCAGGCTTGAAAATCGGCACCTGGTTTCCGCTGACCGGGTCCTTCGTCGTTTTTTTGGCCAGCGTACGAATATCGCGGTCCGTAAACCGCCAGTTTTTATCCAGCCATTCTGCAACAATGTTCTGCCCTGCCGTAACCATATACGCGGCGTTATGCGGCGTCTTGCGGACAAAGGCATGGAATGTCGCCTGCTGGTCATGACGGCCCTCAAGAAACAGCGCCTGCGCCATTGTCAGGGCATAGAGATCGGCCCACATTGCCGATGGTGCAGCCAATGGCTCTTCGTAATCCTGATCGCGTCCGACATAGGGCATATAAAAATCCTTCCTTTAAATTATGGGGCCATCGACGAATAGGCACGCGTACCCGGATCGTCGGTTAAAACAAGATTGACGGCGCCCGATTGCGCCGCATGAATTTTAATTGAGCTAACCGGGCTGCCCGCCGCGTTGGCGATAAGGCCGAAACTATCGAAACTGATAATCACCGGACGCTTTTCCCGCGACAGGACCTCAATGGTAAACCGTGTGTCATCGCGGTTTACAACGGAATTAAACCCACCCGGCGGTTCGCTGATGCCGATGCCTGTCATCACGATCACCTCATTGCGGATATCCGCGGATGGTCCGCCATAGCTTTTATTCATCGCCGTCGACCCCAGCGGCGTTGCGAACACCAGCCCGCCGCCCATGATCCTGTGCGGGCCGAGCACCGCTTTGGCAAATTCCACCCGCAGGTTCAGCAGGGCAGACTGAATGCTGATATCCTCCGCCGGAAGATTGTAGCTGGCCTTTAATCCTGCAGATGCCGCCTGCGCCACGGGGCGGATGGAAACGTCATTATACGCTTGGCGCATCGTGGTGGTGCCGTCGGCAAAGGTAATATCAACCTGCAACGGTTTAATGGGGTAGGATCTTGCGGCGGTCAGAACCGTACACAACGCTGCCGGGTTATCGATGTTCCGGTTGGTCCAGAACCCGCGGCTGTTGCTGCCCGGTGGGACGAGGCCCAGCACCCTTTTTCCCTGCGCATGATGCAGCGCGTGGAGGAGGGTCCCATCACCCCCGATGGTGACAATATTCTGCGCGCTGTGCGCGGGAGCCTGACCCAGAACCGCAATCAGGTCTGCCGCAAAATCCGCATCGGGCTGCTTGCAAGGGTCGTATATAAAGTGGACGGTTTGCTGTGTCATAAATTCCTGCTGATCTGTCAGGTATAGAAAATTCCATAATTCAATGCAATGAAAAACGCCGGACTCTTCCTTCCTCAATATCCATAATCATAAAAAATTAGAATGCGGACCTGTGAATCATGAAAACCATCGCCCTTTTTGGCGGCTCCTTCAACCCTGTGCATCAGGGTCATTTTGAAACCGCCGCCAATGTGCATCAGGCTCTCGGCGTTGACGAAGTATGGTTTATGTTCTCCCTGAACAGGCTGAAAGACGTCGCCGACTACGCGCCTCTGCATCACCGGATGGCGATGGCGGACATCATGGCGAAACATTATCCCGGCAAACCCTTCATCATGTCCGGTATTGAAGATCTCCTTGGCACGCACCGCACCTGCGATGTTCTGGCGGGGATCAGGGCGCAATATCCCGATGACAAATTCATCTGGACGATGGGCGCCGACAATCTTGAAAATTTCCACCTTTGGGAAAATTATGACCAGATCATCAATACCTGCCCGATCGCCATTCTCGACCGTCCCGGCTATACTGATAAAGCCAGGAACGGCATCACCGCAAAGACCTATCCGCATCTGGAAGTGACGGACGCAAAGAACCTGGTGAGCGTGGGCAAGGGGTGGTGCTTCCTCAATAATCCGCCCGTCGACATGTCATCCAGCAATCTGCTGACCCGGATGCGCGGAGGCGAAAGGCAGTTCCCCGGCGCAATTCAGGAAATCGTCGATTATATCCTGCTGCACGGTCTTTATAATATCGACCAATCCCCCGGTCAGCGTCCGGGACCGTTGACGCCGCGACCCTAATCAGCCTTCTGACCGTCAGGGCCTGCCTGTTGCTGGCGCGCCCACATTGCTGCGTATTTTCCGTTCATGCGCAACAGATCGGCATGGGAACCGCGCTCTACAATTTCTCCCTGATCGAGGACGAGAATCTCGTCCGCGTCGACAACCGTCGACAGGCGGTGAGCAATGACCAGTGTCGTGTGTCCCTTCGACACCTCCCGTAAACTCGCCTGAATTTCCTGCTCTGTCTTGCTGTCCAGGGCTGATGTCGCCTCGTCGAACAATAAAATCCCGGGACGCTTCAGGATGGTGCGGGCAATCGCCACACGCTGCTTTTCCCCGCCGGAGAGTTTCAGTCCGCGTTCACCCACCGTTGTCTTGTACGCATCGGGCAGGGAGGCAACTTGGTCGTGAATCCGCGCCATATAGGCGGCCTTTTCAATCTCCTCATGCGTTGCATCGGGGCGGCCATAGGCGATGTTGTAAAGAATGGTGTCATTGAACAAAACCGTATCCTGCGGCACGATGCCGATCGCGGCGCGCAGGCTTTTCTGTGTCACCTGCCGGATATCCTGCCCGTCGATGGTGATAGTGCCGGAACCGACATCATAGAACCGGAACAGCAGCCGCGAAATCGTCGATTTCCCCGCACCGCTGGACCCGACAATCGCCACGGTCTTCCCGGCAGGAACCGTAAACGACACATCTTTCAGGATTTCCCGGCGTTTATCATACCCGAACGATACATGATTGAAACGAACCTCGCCGCTGGTCAGACGTAAGGCCTGCGCCCCCGGCGCATCCTCAATCTCCGTATCGATCTTCAGCAGGTGGAACATATCCTCCATATCGATCAGCGATTGCCGCATTTCCCTGTAAACAAACCCCAGAAAGTTCAGCGGGATATAAAGCTGGATCAGGTAAGTATTGACCAGAACGAAATCGCCCACCGTCATGGTGCGGTCCACCACGCCCTGTCCTGCCATGACCATGATGACGGCCAGGCCGACCGCGATAATCGCAGCCTGTCCGAGATTGAGCAGCGACAATGTCACTTTGCTGTCGATCGAAGCTTTCTCATAGGTGGCCAGCGCAACTTCATAACGCTTTGCTTCATGGCTTTCATTGCCGAAATACTTGACGGTTTCGTAGTTCAAAAGGCTGTCGATGGATTTGGAATTGGCTTCGCTGTTGCTTGTGTTCATCTCGCGGCGATATTTGGTCCGCCATTCGGTGATAATCAGGGTAAAGGCAATATACCCGGCAATCGTGATGAACGTAACCAGCGCAAACCAGCCGTTAAACAGATACCACAATATGCCGCAGACCATCAGAATCTCGATCAATGTCGGGAGAATGTTGAACAGCATGAAGCTGAGCAGGAATTCAATCCCCGCCGTCCCGCGTTCGATCGACCGGATCATCCCGCCGGTGCGGCGGTCGAGGTGAAAGCGCAGGGAGAGTTTATGAAGATGCTCGAACGTCGCCAGAGCAACCTGGCGGATGGCGCGTGCCGATACCTTCGCAAAAATCGCATCGCGCAATTCCCCGAACCCCAGCGCCATGATCCGCGCGAGGCCATAAGCCAGGATAA
Organism: Micavibrio sp.; assembly: GCA_028290825.1. Lineage (GTDB taxonomy): Bacteria > Pseudomonadota > Alphaproteobacteria > Micavibrionales > Micavibrionaceae > Micavibrio. The sequence continues at coordinate 60,847 of JAQGJB010000015.1, read as the reverse complement.
TCGCCACCGGCACGCCAGCCGCCGCCGTTGCCGCACTGGTGATCTGCCCCGTCGCCCCGCCGCCCAGGCTGTCAACCGCATGCTTGTAAAGAATAGGGATATAAACGTTGCAGATTTTCGACGCGATCAGGAATATGACCGCCGCCACTACGCGCACGCGCAATTCCGTCTGGTTCTTCGGCCATAGATAGGGGAGTAACGTGCGGATCGTACGGAACGCCTGTTTGGCGGACCGCTTGGACGGGGGGGTGGTTTCTGCTGGCTTCATGATTCTGAGGTTCTGGCTCTATGGGGGAAGTGTCGCGGCTAACATAGAACCAGCACGCTTAAATGAAAGGGCTAATTTATTAAAAACGCCTCCATTTTATGAAGCCCTGACCGGAACCGGTTGCGGTATTTGTCCCGGAACGCCGCTGAGGAGGGTTTTATCCCTCTGTAGAATCGTGTACAGCCCGGCGCAGGATTCCGACATGGTCAGGCAATCATTGGCGCAGATCGCCGATTCCGTACTGCCAAGCAGAAGATAACCGTCGGGGCTGAGCCGCCTTGATAAATTCTGCAGCACCGAACGTTTGGTGTCCTCGTCAAAATAAATCAGGACATTGCGGCAGAAAATAATGTCGAACGTGCCGAACTTCTCCATCCCCTGCATGAGGTTGAAGGGTTCGAAGCGCACCATGCGGCGGAATTTTTCGTGGATCTGCCATTCCGCATCGCGGCGGGTGAAATATTTCACCATCATCGGCACGGGCAGGCCGCGCTGAATTTCGAACTGCGTATAAATACCCTGTTTCGCCTTTTCAATGACCGACCCCGAAATATCGGTGCCGATGATTTCAACATTCCACCCGGGATGCTCCTGGATCAGATCGGACATGGTAATGGCGATGGAATAGGGTTCCTGCCCGGTGGAACATGCTGCCGACCAGATACGCAGCGATTTCTTGTGCTCCCGGTTCTTCATCATCAGGGGCAGCAACGCGGAACGGAAATGCCGGAAGGGTTTGTCATCGCGGAAAAACAGCGTTTCATTCGTCGTCATCGCCTCGACGATCTCGTAGATCAGCGCATTGTTTACCGATTTGCGCAACAGATCGGCCAACGCCGTTAAATCTGCGCATCCATGGCGTGACGCCACCGGCAACACACGCGATTCCAGAAGATAGGTTTTTGCCGGTGTCAGGGCAAAGCCGGATTTGTCTTTCAGAAGCTTGGCAAAGACTGCGAAATCGGTATCCTTCATAATTTATGCGACCTTCCGCCCGGTAATGGATTGCCGCAGCCACGGCGCCATCTGCGTCAGGGGCAGAACCGCCGCGCACAATCCGGCCATGGCCACCGCATGCGGCATTCCCCAGACAACCGATGAGGCCTTGTCCTGCGCGATGACCTGTCCGCCGCTTTCGACAATCTGGCGGCAACCCTCCAGCCCGTCTGATCCCATGCCGGTCAGGATCGCCACCTGAACCCTGCCGCCATAAATGTTGTTCAGGCTGCGCAGCATAGGGTTCACCGACGGTTTGCAGAAATTCTCCGGCGTGCCATTATCCAGTTTGATGACAGTATCATGCACGTTTTGCCTGAACGTCATGTGTAAGCCGCCGGGAGCAATATAAACGCATCCCGCTTTCAAAATCATCCCGTCACCCCCCTCCATGCAGGTCAGGCCGCAACTCTGCTGCAAATTCTGGGCGAGAAGGGCGGTAAACGATTTTGGCATATGTTGCGTAATCACAATCGGCACAGGCAGATTGCGGAGGTCCTTCAGCAAATCGGTCAATGCCTTCGGCCCGCCGGTGGAACTGCCGATGGCCAGAACGCGCGGCGGCGCGGCGGGGGTGGCAGGCCGTTGCGGCACGGGCATCTGCGCCGTTTGGGGGGCATGAAGATTTTGCCACAGCGTCAGAATGGTCCGCAGCAGATTACGTTGAAAATCAATCGCCGTGGTGATGGATTCACCGCCCGGCTTCAATAAACAATCCGCCGCCCCCAGGGCCATGGCCCGAATGGAAATATCCGCCCCGCGTGAGGACAATGTCGAACACATCAGGACCAGTGCATCCGGTTTTTCCTTGAGGATCAGGGGCAGAGCCGTCATCCCATCCATCACCGGCATTTCAATGTCCAGGATCACGACATCCGGGCGCGCCCTGGCGACGACTTCAATTGCCTCCTGTCCGTTATTCGCCGTGCCGATCACATGGATGTCGGCATGCTGTTCCAGTGTCTTGCTGATGATGGCGCGGATAACGGCGGAATCATCGACGATAAGGATGCTGATTTTTTTTCTTTCGCTCATGATGTCATCTCTTCAATAATGCCCAGCTGAACCAGTTTCAGTCCGACGATTTCACGGTTAAAAGGCTTCATGATGTATTCGTCGCAACCGGCCATAAGGGCGCGTTCGATAAAATTGTTGTCGCTTTCCGTCGTGCAGAAAATGACTCTCGGCGTTGTGCCGTTCTCCATGGCTCTCAAATTCTGTATAAAATCGATCCCGTTCATCACCGGCATGTTCCAGTCGAGCATTATCAGGTCGGGCATATCCTTCCGGCATTCCACCTGCGCCATCTCGCCGTTTTCGGCCTCCCGGCATTGAAATGCGAAACCCTGCATGATATGCGAAACGATCCGCCGCACGGTCTTGCTGTCATCTACAATCAGGCAGTCTTTCATGGCTTCGTCGCCTCCATGAGTTTTTCGGTATCCAGAATGACCAGCAACCGGTCTTCCAGTTTGTGGATATGCGACGCAATGGATTTCCATGCGTTGTCCAGTGTCGGCGGAACATCTTCAAGACTGTCATGCGCCAGGCTCAGGACGTCGCCGACCGTGTCGATGATCAGGCTGAATAATTCGTTGTTTCGCTCGATCACCACGCTCATGCCAGGGTTGTTGCTTCCCCGTGGTTCCTGGCCGAGGCAATCGCGGACGTCAATCGCCGTCACGATCCGCCCGCGCAGGTTCATAATGCCCGCGACGGATGACGGCGACAGGGGCGTGCGCGTAATCTTCTGCGGGGCCAGCACATCATTGACCTGCAGGACCGAAACCCCGAACATCTGCCCGGCGAGAACGAAGGTCAGGAAATCCGTCGCACCCTTGCTCATGACAGGACCTCGCTATGGTTATGGCCGTTGCTGCCGTTCAGCCGTATCGACATTGGAAGATCTATATCGACATCGATATCTGTATTGACGGCGGGCGGGTGGCTGGTTTTTTCGTAGTCCAGGTTGATGATATCCGTCGCATGACCCTGGACGATTACGCTGGCCGCAACCTGTTTCGATCCGTCGATATTAACCTCGCCGATATAGTTGGTAATATCGAAGATGCGGTTGACAATAAGCCCCGCCAGGCCGTTGCGTGTTGAAAAGACGATAACCGGTTTGCGCCCCTTGGCGGCTACTGGCTGGCCGTCGCACCGGTAAATCGGCATCAGGCTGTCGCGATATTGAATGACCGCCTGCCCGTTCGCCCGTTCGACATTCGCCATATCGATCTCCTCGAGCCGCGACACATTGTTCAACGGTACGGCCTTGACCGATTTCCCGCCCGTTATGTCCCCATCCTCGAATAGCAGCAACGGAAGCTCCGCCCGTGCGGAAAGTTTGTTCATTGCGTCTTCCTCTCCTTGGGTCTGCGGCGTCGTGTTGCCGATACCGGCGGCGTTCATGATGCCCGACGGGTCCAGGATCATAATCACATGCCCGTCGCCCAGAATTGTATTGCCCGAAAACACGGGCAGGTGCCGCACCAGGCTGGTCACCGGCTTGACCACGATTTCCTCGGTATCGAAAACCTTGTCGACGATCAGACCGAAACTGTGCGCGCCGACCCGGATGGCGGTAATGTAACGCACCGCGTTTTCCTGTTCCGGCGGCTCCGCCATTTTTAACAGCTTGCGCAGATCAATAAGCGGCAGCAGCCTGTCGCGCAGGCGGTAAAGCGGCGTGCCGTTAACCGTTTCGATCTTGCTGGCGCTTTGCTGGCTGATCATCACCAGTTCGCGCACATCCAGTTGCGGTATGGCAAAGCGGTCTTCCCCGATGCCGACGATCAGGGCGGAAACAATCGCCAGCGTCAGGGGAATTTTAATGGTGAATGTGGTTCCCTTGCCCTCGATTGATTTCATCTCGATCGATCCGCTGATTTTCTGGATGTTGGACATGACCACATCCATGCCCACACCGCGTCCCGAGACGGAGGTGATTTTCTCCGCCGTCGAAAACCCCGCATGGAAGATAAATTGCTGAATCTCCTGTGTGCTCATCGTATCCAGTTCGTCTTCCGTCGCCAGGCGGTTCTCGACGATTTTCTGTCTTATCCGGTCCAGGGGCAGTCCTTTGCCGTCATCGGCGATTTCGATGATGATATGGCCGCCTTCATGCCATGAATTGAGCTTTATCTTCCCTGCTTCCGGCTTTCCGGCCATAATCCGTTCCTCCGGCGCTTCTATGCCGTGATCGGCCGCGTTGCGCACCATGTGGGTGAGGGGGTCTTAGATCATCTCCAGAACCTGACGGTCCAGCTCCGTATCCTGCCCCAGCATCTCCAGGTCGATCTTCTTGCCCAGTTCGCCGGAAATATCCCGCACAATGCGCGGCAGTTTTGACCACGCATTGCCGACCGGCTGCATCCGGGTTTTCATCACGCCTTCCTGCAGGTCCGAGACAATGTGATTAAGGCGCTGCAGCGATGTCGAAAGGGTCGAATCCTTCTGGGTCCGCGCCACCTGCAAAATCTGGTTGCGGGTAAGGACCAGTTCACTGACCATTGTCATGAGGTCCTCAAGCGTTTCAACGCTGACCCGCAATGACTGCCCCGCAATGGTGGATTCCGGGGCAGGCGCGCTGGTATCCGTTTGTGTCGTCTCCTGTATCTGCTGAATGACGGCGGGGGCTTCATCGCCGCTGCACGCCGCATGCAGGCGCCCGATCAAGACGGAATCATCCCCTTCCGGCTCTTTGCCCAGTTGTTCGATGGAACGCAAAATGCCCTTAATCAGGTCGAGGGATTCAAGGATCAGCGAAACACTGACCGGGTTGGCCTGTAACTTCCCGTCCCTGAACAGACCAAGAAGATCCTCCGCCGCATGTGCGATCCTTTCCATGCGCGGCAGGGCCAGGAACCCGCACGTTCCCTTGATCGTATGCATGATGCGGAAAATTTTCGACAGCAGGGCGCTGTTCCCTGGGTCCTGCTCCAGAAGGATCAGGTCGTTATCAAGTTCATTCAGGCTTTCCGTCGTCTCGGTCAGGAATTCTACAATCAGCTCATCCATGGCAGATCCTCTGCGTTGTGTGTGGGGCCGCCCTACATCCCGTCCAGAAGGCGGTCAATCTCATCCTGCGATAACCCGCCGCCCTGGGGTAGGGCCGGGCCATTCAGGAGACTTGGCGCATGCGTTGGCAGCGCGGGGGCATTTTGCCCGTCATCATTGGCCCCGATGGAGTTCAGCAATCCGCTGACCTTCGCGTCGATGGCCTTCAGTGTGGTGATCACTTTGCTGATGCGCTGGCCCGTGATGTCCTGAAAAGTGCAGGCCTCATAAATACCCGTGATTTCCGTCTCAACCACATGCCCCATATCCGGTGCCTTTTTCTGCACGGCGTTCAGGATATTTTCACAGGCGCCGAGAATACTCTCCGTCGCGGCTTCCGTCGCCCCGACCACGGCCTCCAGCTCATCATGCGCGGACGGGATATGTTCGGAGAGAACGCTGTCCGCAGCCGTATTTCCCAGTTGATAGCGTAAATCCTCCATGATCTGCTTCAGGTCATGCAATTCATGCAGCAGAACATCATGTGGTAAATCCTGGGGCTGGCTGACCCTGTGGATCACGGAATTGATGATGCTGACCACCTGGTCGCGGCGGTAAGATCTGTCGGTGCTGCCGTTTGACATCAGAATGCCCCCAGAACCGTTGTCATCTTGCTTTTCAGTGTTTCTGCGCTGAACGGCTTAACGATGTAGTTGTTTACCCCAGCCTGTTTGGCGGCGATGATGTTCTCGGTCTTGCTCTCCGCCGTGACCATGATGAAGGGCACGTTGTTATTGGCCCCGCGCACGGCCTTCAGAAGGTCGAACCCCGTCATCGGCTCCATGTTCCAGTCGGAAATGACCAGGTTATAAGCCTTGTCCTGGATGAGGCTCAAAGCCATGGTCCCGTCTGTGGCCTCGTCGATGTTCTTGAAACCGATCTGGCCGAGAAGGTTGCGGATGACCCTGCGCATTGTGGTGTAATCGTCTACGACCAGGATGCTGGCCGTCAGCGGATTGATGCTCATTATAAAATCTCCTAGTGCGACATTGATTTGACGGCTTCGCGGGTCTTGGTCATCGACTGGTCCGCGACATGGATGGCGGCTGCGATTTCACCGATTGAATCGCTGATGCTGGAAACCGAACCGGCGGCGGTCTGCATGTTCGCCGACATTTCCTGCGCGACCGCGCTTTGTTCCTCCACGGCGCTGGCCGTGCCGGTCACATAGACGCGCACCGATTCAATCGACTGCTTGATGACGTTCAGGGCATTGACGACGTCGTTGGAAACTTCCTGCATGCCCTGGATCTCTTTTGAAATTTGCTCCGTCGCGTCGGTCGCCTGGCGGGACAGGCTCTTGACCTCGCTGGCCACAACGGCAAATCCTTTTCCGGCCTCACCCGCCCGCGCCGATTCAATCGTCGCGTTCAGGGCCAGCAGGTTGATCTGCCCGGCGATATTCTGGATCAGTTCCACAACCCCGCCCATCGCCTTTGCGGCATTGGTCAGACGCTGCGTCGATTGGTCGGCCAGGACCGTCTGGTCAAAGGCGTTATCGACGGCAGACCGTGATTTCGCCATGCTGTCGGAAATCTCCTGGACAGACGCGCTCAGTTCCTCTGCGCCGGAGGCCACAGCCTGCACGTTCTGCGATGTCTGCATCGATGCCTGCGCACCGGTTGCCGATTGCTGCGTCGCCTTGGAAATGGCTTTGTCGATTTCGGTGATCAGAAGGCGGACGCTTTCCAGGAAGATCGCCTGTTTCGTCGTATCGGTCGCATATTTGACGACCTTGTAAGGCTTGTTGTTCGAATCCATGATCGGGTTATACGAGGCCTGGATCCAGATTTCCCGGCCGCCCTTCCCGATGCGCTTATATTCCGCCGCTTGGTATTCGCCGCGGTTCAATGCTTCCCAGAACTGCCGGTATTCCGGTGAATTGCGGAACGTTTGCTCAACGAACATGCCGTGATGCTTGCCGCGGATTTCCTCCAGCGTATAGCCGACAGCGTTGAGGAAGTTTTCATTGGCATTGATAATGGTGCCGTCCATGTTGAATTCGATAACTGCCTGCGATTTGTTAATGGCACTGATTTGCCCGAGGGAATCGATATCCCGCATTTTGCGCGCGGTAACGTCGGAGGCGTATTTGATCACCTTGACCGGCTTGCCCTTGCCATCGAAAAGCGGATTATAGGACGCCTGGATCCATACTTCGCGTCCATCCTTGCCGATGCGTTTGTATTCCGCCGCCTGGTGTTCGCCGCGGTTCAGGGCATCCCAGAACTGGCGGTACTCCACGCTGTTGCGGTGCGCCGGGTCGACGAACACGCTGTGATGTTTGTTTTTGATTTCGTCCAGGCTGTAGCCCAGGGCGGTCTGAAAGTTTTCATTGGCGCCAAGGATCGTGCCGTCCATAGCGAATTCGATAACGGCCTGCGATTTATCAAGGGCCTGCAGCTTTGCTTCAAGCTCGCGGTTTTGTGATGCTGCGTGTCCGGATATAATTTTCATTTCAAACTCCCTTGAGAAATGTGGGCATTCTTAATGCTGACACAACTCATCGGAGCTTTAGAAGTTTGATGAGGAAAACGCTACGCGCGCATGTCGGGTGAAGGGAACAAAACTACGCGCGCATGCAAAAAATATCCTTTATGCCTTTTTGCGAAAGTAAAAATTCCCTAAACTTCCGCCCGGTCAGCAAAGAGGAAACGATTCGAAGGTGATGACCGCCATTTATATGCCATAATTAAAAATTATCTGTTTTGCCATATTTTAAAACATCCAGAGGGGAATAAAAAAATGCTCAATCAAAAAAATCCGTCAGCGCAGTGGTCAGCCGAACAGGCAAATGCCTGGTATGCGGACCTGCCCTGGCAAAGGGGCGCCAATTTTGCCCCCGCAAACGCGATTAACCAGCTTGAAATGTGGCAGGCCGAAACCTTTGACCCCGAGCGCATAGATCTGGAGCTGTCCTGGGCCGCGGGCCTCGGGATGAACATCATGCGGGTTTTCCTGCATGATTTGTGCTGGGAACAGGACCGGGAAGGTTTTCTCGCCAGGATCGAAACCTTCCTGAGCCTTTGTGAGAAACATAAAATCCGGGTGATGATGGTGCTGTTTGATTCCGTCTGGCACCCGTTCCCGAAAACCGGAAGACAGCCGGAACCGACACCGGGCGTTCATAATTCAGGCTGGGTGCAAAGTCCGGGTGCCGAGGCGCTGACCGATCCTGCCCACTATGACCGCCTTCGCGATTACGTCGTGGGTGTTGTCACCGCCTTTGCGGATGACGACAGGATTTTGGTCTGGGATGTCTGGAATGAGCCGGATAACACCAACGATGCAAGTTACGGGCCGGGCAATCTTAAGCTTGAACCAGAAGACAAGCATAAATACGTACTCGACCTGCTGCCGAAAGTTTTTGAATGGGTACGTGCCGCCGGGCCGAGCCAGCCGTTAACGTCAGGCGTCTGGCGCGGAGACTGGTCCAGCCACGAAATGCTTCTGCCTATCTATAAAGTCCAGATTGAATTGTCGGATGTCCTGTCCTTTCATAACTACGACCCCGCCGAAGTTTTCGAACGGCGCATCCACGAACTCAGCCGTTATAACCGGCCTATTTTCTGCACCGAATACATGGCGCGCGGAATGGGGAATACCTTCGAAGCAATTCTGCCGCTCATGAAAAAATATAAAATCGGCGCCATCAACTGGGGCTTTGTTGCAGGCAAGACACAGACCAATCTGCCCTGGGATTCCTGGCAGAAGCCCTATGTCGACCGTGAGCCTGATATCTGGTTCCATGATATCTTCCACGAAGACGGCCGTGCCTATTCCGCGCAGGAAATAGTAATTCTGAAGGACGAGGCTTAAGGCTATGGGGCGGCGCTCCCCCTAAAGGGGAGGCCCCCCACGCCTCGTGTAAAGACACCTCGTTCATTCTTCTGGAAAATAAAAGGCATATTGCCTGCCTTTTTTATTGGCTTATAAATAATGGTCAATAAAAACAAACAAATATCCTGGGAGGATAAGACATGCTGAAACAAATTCTGGCGACCGCCGCCAGCGCCGCCGCCCTCATCGCCACGCCGGCTTTCGCACAGACAGGGCAGGGGCCAAGCTTCACCCCGGCTGAAAAAACCACTCTGAAAACCTACCAGGACTTCGAGGCCTGCATTAAAAAGGGCCAGGACGTTATCATGAACAAGGCAAAACCTGCCGTGGAACAGATTGTCGAGGCCCGCGCCAAAGCAGCGAACAAGGCGACGATTGACGCCGCGAAGGCCTCAGGAATGACGGAAGCACAGGCCAATGCTGTTGTGGGAACGCTGGTGGAAGCAGAAGCCGAGGCGCTGTTTACGCTGATCGTGCGGGGCGAGAAATTGCCACACCCCGCCTGCGCCAAGGGCCTTGGTATCAGCAATGCGGAAGGCACCGGCCTGAGCCAGGAATTTACCGCAAAAATGCAGGGCGTTCAGAAAAAGGTCGAATCCTATATCGCGGGCGAACTCAAAAAAGCCCAGCCGAAACCGAAGCCTTAAATTACGCGCTTCTCTCGACCGAGAAGTTCAGGACATCCAGAAGGGCGGACCGTAACGGTTCGCCCTTTTTGCCTGCCGGGGCTTTAGCCAGACAGGCTTCCGCCTGCGCCGCATATTCATGCGCCATCTCGATCCCGCGCGCATAGGCATTGTGTTTTTTCAGGATCGCCTGTGCCGTGGCCAGATCGTCGTCATGCTGGTTGCGTTCGGCCATGGTGCGAACCCAGAATTCACGCTCCGCGGCATCCGCTTCGCCCAGCGCGATCAGCACCGGTGCAGTCAGCTTGCCCTCGCGGAAATCATCGCCCACTGTTTTGCCGAGCTTGGCCTGTTCCCCCGCATAATCCAGAACGTCATCGGCAATCTGAAACGCCAGGCCGAGGTTATAGCCGAAATCGCGCATGTCTTTCTGCGCTGCCTCATCCATCCTGGCAATCACCGGCCCGATCTCGCAGGCGGCGGCGAACAACGCGGCTGTCTTTGCGCCGATAATCTGCAGATAACGCTCCATCGACGTTTCGATATCATTGGCCGACGATAATTGGAGAACCTCACCCTCCGCAATCACTGCGGACGCCGTGGAAAGAATGCGCAAGACTTCCAGCGAACCATCCGCCACCATCAACTGAAAAGCGCGCGAAAACAGGAAGTCACCGACCAGAACGCTGGCCTGGTTCCCGAACACGACATTGGCAGAAGATTTGCCCCGGCGTTCCGTGCTCTCATCCACCACATCGTCATGCAGGAGCGTCGCTGTATGAATAAATTCGACGGCGGCGGCAAGGCTGAAAGGCCGGTCGCCGTCATCGCCGTAAAGCCGTGTGCAGGCAAGGGTGAGCAGGGGCCTGATGCGCTTGCCGCCAGCCGCAATCAGATAGGCCGCCAGTTGCGGGATCAGCGGCACTTCCGATTCCATGTTGCGCAAAATCATCGCATTGACCCGCACAAGGTCATCGCCCAGAAGCGACGACAGCACATCGAGAGGATGTTCGCCCTTTTGTCCTTCGTGATCGTTTTTCATTGTCTGCACACTGCTTGCCATAGCCATTGGAGTAAAGGAATCCGGCGTTTTCGGCAAGGGCAATTTATGTGAAATGCTTAGCGGTTAACGTCCGCCCGGCATGCTTTGATGGCGCATATAAAAAACTTTTAAAGGACAGGCAGAAGATAATGAACAATTCCATCAATACGGTTAATCCGATGTTCCCGCCCGAACTGGTCGAGCCGCAGGACTACGTGCAGACCGTGAAGTCGTTCGCCTGTGCGAAGAATTCAATAATACCGTCATGGCCGATTTGCTGGCCAAAGGCCGCGACCAGGACCTGGCGACGGAAATGACCCAGGATGAAGCAGCCGAACTGCAATTCCTTGACCACCTGATCGGTACATTGCCAATCGGCAACGATAAGGAAGTGGCCGAAGTTCACATACTGAACATTGTGCTTTGCGATATCTTCACCGACATTGCCGGGTGCGTGGAAACGGATGATGATGAAATTGTAAAATCCGTGCCCACGGCAATGGCAACCGGGGATACGGCCCTGTTCCTCGAAAAATACGAAATGAAAGCTCTCGCTTATTACGTGCGGAAGGCAATCCCGTAAGGGTGGCCCCGGCGTAAGGGCTTTCGTTTTCAGGCCCCGCCTGTTAGAAACCACCCATGCCTGAAGAAATCTTTGTCCTCGATAAAAAGGTGCTCCTCCTCCAGCCGGAGGGGGGATTTCGCACCTCCCTTGATTCCGTCATGGTCGCGGCCGCCTGTCCGGCGAAGCCGGGCGACCGCATTCTTGATCTCGGCTGCGGAGTGGGCGGCGCATCTTTCTGCCTTGCATACCGTGTGAACAACCTGTTCATCACGGGCATTGATATACAGCCTGAATACATTGATCTTGCACGACAAAATGCCGCTATCAACAACGATACGAATCGTTGTGAATTCTTTATGGGCAATATCAGAACATTTCGTTTTCCTTTGATGGACCAAAGGGTTGAGCAGGTTCTTTGCAATCCTCCTTTTCTTGAGGCTGGAACCTATACGCCGTCCCCGGATCAGGGACGGGCGACCGCTCTTGGTCATGAAGGTCAGGAAACGGAACTAACGGACTGGATTGATTGTGCTTTTCACGCGCTCAGGAATGGCGGGACCCTGACCATGATCCACCGCGCCGATGCGGTGGATAAAATTGTGCAGGGTTTAGGGAAAAGATTTGGACAAACCACGATCATCCCCCTTTATCCGCGCGAAGGTCAGGCGGCGAAACGTGTGATCGTCCGGACAAAGAAAGACAGCCACGCCCCGGCCATCCTCCATCCCGGAATTATTCTTCATAATGCAGACGGGACCTATACTGCGGCGGCCGAAAAAATTCTGCGCGGCGGTCACGCTCTTTTCTAAGGCTTCGGCCCCTCCCGTGGGGGAGGGCCGTGCATATTTCATAGCTTACCTTGGTCAGGGAATTTCTTAACGGTGACCATGGTCGTTGCCATGACCCCGGCCATGATGGTCATAACGGTTTCTGTCCCATCCGTGGTTATTGTCCCAGGAGGGGCGGTAAACCACCTGCTGGACCGGCGTGTAATAGACCGGTGCCGGGCGGTAATAAACCGGGCGTGGCTGGTTGTAAATCACGCGGGGCTGTGTATAGACAACCGGGGCAGGGTTGCCAAAGCCGAAGTAAATTTTCGTATCCGCTTTCGCTTCATGCGACGAACCGGCCAGAATGGCAAATACGGCGCCGGCCAGAACCAGGGAAGCTACCGCACGGGATGCCAGAGCTGATTTAAGTGTGCGTTTCATAATCTTTCTCCTCAGTGATGATGAACGACATTGTCGCGCCGTTCTTACCATTAAATACGCACGCCCCGCGTCCATCCCCCGGCCTGGAAATAAGGTCTTTCCGCCACAATTAAAGGCAGTTTCCAGAATGTTCAGACATATTTTTTTCGACCTTTCGTCATCTGTCACCGCTTCGACATGGTGATTTCATCTGGCTAAACGGGCAGCCCGGTATATATTTCTCTCCATGACAGATCCCTTCAAAGACCTCGACGAATCCCCCTTCAACTGGAAGAAGCTTGAAACCCTGCCGCTGGTCGGCAGGTTCTTCAAACGCGGCCCAAAAATTCCGGTGATCCGTCTCGCTGGTGTTATCGCGGATTCGACCATGAAACGCGGCGGCATATCGCATGCCAAAGTCGGTAAACTGATCGACAAGGCTTTTGCCATGGAAAAGGCTCCGGCCATCGCCCTGATCATCAATTCCCCCGGCGGCGCACCGGCTCAATCGCAACTGATCGGCGGCATGATCCGCCGCCTTGCCGATGAAAAGCAGATTTCCGTGATCGCCTTTGTCGAAGATGTTGCGGCTTCCGGCGGCTACTGGCTCGCCTGCGCGGCGGACCAGATCTATGCCCAGGAAACCTCCATCGTCGGCTCCATCGGCGTCATCTCCGCCGGGTTCGGGTTTGAGGATTTTATCGATAAACACGGCATCAAACGCCGCCTGCATACCTCCGGCCGTGAAAAATCCATGCTCGACCCGTTCCTCCCGGAAAAGCCGGAAGACGTCGCCCGCCTGAAAGATATCCAGCACGACATGCACCGTCACTTCATTGACTGGGTGAAAAGCCGCCGCGGCAGCAAACTGAACGGCCGGGACGACGAACTGTTCGAAGGCCGCTTCTGGCTGGGCAGTGTCGCGCTCGACATGGGATTAATCGACGCCATCGGCGACTGTGCCTCCGTCCTCAGGGAAAAATACGGCCAGGATGTCCGCCTCGTCGAACTCTCTCCCGACAAAAAACTCTTCCCCTTCCTGCCGCGCGGCCTGAAAATTGAAAACTGGGCGGATGACTTAATGGCTGCCGTGGAAGACCGCAGTTTCTGGAGCCGGTTCGGGCTTTAAGAAAAAGGAGCCTTCCGGCTCCTTTTTCTTAATCCTTAAATCGCCTTGATATTCTTTCGCAGATATTCAGCGACATGATCCAGCCCGATCCGTTCCTGCTTCATCGTATTCCGCTCACGCACCGTTACGGTCTGATCGGCGACGGTCTGGTCGTCGATGGTAAAGCAATACGGCGTGCCGATCTCGTCCTGGCGCGCGTAACGTTTGCCGATGTTCTGTTTGATGTCCAGATCGACGGCGAAGTCGTTGCGCAGTTCCATGTAGAGTTTTGTGGCAATCACCGGGTGCTCGTCCTTCGCGGTCAGTGGCAGGATCGCGGCTTTCTTCGGCGCGAGGGCCGGGTGGAAGTCGAGATAGACCCCCGATGGACGGTTCGGATCGATCGTAAACGCTTCGGTAATCATCGCCAGAACGCCGCGCGTCAGACCTGCCGCCGGTTCAATCACATGCGGCATGAATTTCTGCTGAGTAACCGGGTCGAGGTATTCCAGTTTCACTTTGGAATGCGCCTGATGCTGCGTCAGGTCGAAATCGCAGCGGTGGGCGATGCCTTCCAGTTCGCCAAAATCCGGCGCGGTGAATGGGAAGCGGTATTCAATATCCGCCGTCCCGAGACCCGCCTTGGCATAGTGGGAAAGTTCGTCCTGATCGTGCTGGCGCATGCGCAGATTATCGGAACGCAGGCCGATCGCCTTCCAGAATTTCGAACGTTCCTCAAACCAGAAATCACGCCAGATTTTTGCTTCATCGGGATGGCAGAACCATTCCATTTCCATCTGCTCGAATTCACGGGAACGGAAGATGAAATTGCGCGGGTTGACCTCGTTGCGGAAGGCTTTGCCGATTTGCGCAATCCCGAACGGTACGCGCACACGGCTTGAATCGACGACATTTTTGAAATTGAGAAAAATCCCCTGCGCTGTTTCGGGGCGCAGATACGCCTTGTTCTCTTCCCCGCCGGTCGCGCCGATGAAGGTGTGAAACATCAGGTTGAATTGTTTCGGCTCCGTCAGCGTTCCGGCCTCTTTCGCATCCGGTCCGATGACTTTATCAAGGTTGGCGAGAATGGAAGGATCGGTAAACGGCGTCCTGGTGTACTCGCTCAATTCCTGGCTGAAGCCGAGCTTCTTCAGACGCTTGATCTTGTCTTCATCCTCCATCCCGTCCTGCAGGGCGATGTAAACCGGTTTTTCTGCGTTGCCCTTGTTCCAGGAATAGGCGACCAGGTGATCGGCGCGGTAACGCAGTTTCGTCTCGCGGTCATCCACCATCGGGTCGGAGAAACCGCCGACATGGCCCGAGGCCTCCCACGCTTTCGGATTCTGGATGATCGATGAATCCAGGCCGACGATATCAACCGGCTGCCCTTCATACGCCGTGCCCTTCGGCCCCAGCGGCGGGCATAGCACCATGGATTTCCACCACAGATCGCGCAAATTGTTTTTCAGTTCGACCCCAAGCGGCCCGTAATCCCAGAACCCGTTAATGCCGCCGTAAATATCCGATGCCGCAAAAATAAAGCCGCGGCGTTTGCACAGGGCGACGATATCCTTCATATCCTTGGCAGGTGCGGTTTCGGGCAATGATTTTTCGGGTGATTTTTCCTGGGCAGCGGTCGACATAAATGATCCTCGGTTACAATGAAAAAGCCGGGTTAAGATATAACCCGGCTTTCGCATTCTGTAAAGAAAGAGCGTTTACTGGTTCAGGCTGAAAGACGAACCGGTTGCAACGTTCGCCCCGGCATGAACATTGGTATTGTTGTCCATATCTTCCCGCATACGCTCGTTCCGCACGCTGGTTTCGCTGTAGACATTGCTGTCTGTGTTGATATCGGCCTGCGTATTGGCCGAAGTGCCGGCGGAGTGGCTTTCACGGATGCGGTTGCGTGTGGTGACTGTACCGTCCATGTCCCGCGTCGCGCTTCTTTCCGTCGTGCGGCTATCCAGCGAACCGTCGGCATTAACACCAGCCGACGTCCGGCCCTGATATTCGCGTGCGTTGACGCCTGTATTAACATTGGTGTTAGCGCCGACATTCGCAACCGGCGTATTCACCGATACACCTGTAGATGACAACAGGCCCGCAGCCTGCGCAGATCCGGCAAAGCCGAGTGTCAGCACGGCAGCGGTCGTTAAAAGTGTTCTGGTTAACATCATAATCTCCTGAAAAGTTTTCGTCCGACATCTAGCTAGGGCGCTGACGCCGTAACTATTAGTCCCAAAATCAAAATCTTTATTGGAACTTTTTTTCCAGCAGGTTTTTAATAAAAAGGCCGGGTCTGATCAACCCGGCCTTTAAAAGAATTCAGTCGTTTAAAAAGAATTCAGTCGTTTACTGGTTTGTGGCCGGTACTTCAGCAGGAGCAACTTCTTTTTTCATTCCTTTATGGGCGCTATGCTTGGCATGCTTTTTATGGTGGGCGGCTTTTTTTACTTTTTCTACTTTCGGCGCATCTACTTTAACATCCGTGGTTGCGGCCACAGCCGGTTCACCGGCGGCAAAAGCCTTGCTGACGGAAACGGAGCCCATGCCCAGAGCGACAACAGCAGCAGACAGGATCAGAACATTCTTGAGTTTCATAATAGGTATTATCCTTAAAAGAGTTTGCGTTATGGTTTCAAAACCACCCTTATTTAGCTGCCGGGCTGATGGCGGAATTGGGGCAGAATTTGCTTCGTTTAAGGCAAAATCAAGGTATTGTGGCACCATGACCGGATCCGAAGACATCACAATCCGCCTGGCCTTGCCGGAAGATAAAATCCATATTGCGGTGCTGGAGGCTGTGCTGCAAAGCCGCAGCGAAACCGATTTTGCCGAGCTTTTATTCCAGAGCGTTGCCGCCGGGGAACGCAGCGTCGTTCTTTGCTTCATCGGTGCCGTGCCCGTCGGCTATGTCATCCTGAACTGGACACCGGCCTATCAGTTATTCTCTCGTCTCAAAATCCCGGAACTGCAGGATCTCAACGTCCTTCCGGATCACCGCCGTAAAGGTCTGGGTAAAAAACTTGTCGCTGCCTGTGAAAATCTGGCGCGTGAACGTGGCCGTGTAGAAATCGGCCTTGCCGTCGGTCTGACACAAAGCTACGGCGCGGCGCAAAGGCTCTATGCAAGAATGGGCTATATTCCCGACGGGCAGGGGATAACCTGGGACCGGCAACCGGTCAGGCCATTTGCGGTCCATCCGGTTGACGACGATCTTTGTCTGATGCTGGTGAAGTCTCTGTAGACTTGCTGTCTGCCAGCTTTTTGAGGCCAAGTGTATTGGTGAATTCCGCCCAGGCCTGCTTATCCCCGGTCACATTCTGCGGCACAGGTATTTTGGCAACGGCGGCAAGCAGGTTCCGCAGGCTTGCCACCGCCGCACTGCCCTGACGTGCGGCTTCCGCCGCACCGAACATCTCATTATAATCGGGCCATGGATTGGGATCGAAAGGTTCCTCGTTCTCCAGCGCAGGCAGGTGCCGGATATCGCTCAGCGTCCTTTTTACTATTTTCGCTATCCCCTGGCCGAGGCGAACGGAATCCTTCACGTTGAAAATTTCCCTGTAATCGGGGAAATCATAATTGGCGAAGTCCAAAAGCACTGTTGCGGTCTTAGGATTTCCGGCATTGCTGTGCATTTCGGCGGCGGCGCGGATATTAACGTTAAGCTGAACCTGGAACATTTCTTCAATCGTTTCAGGAGCATATTCCTGAATCTCTTCCGCAGAGAAAGAAGACCTGGCGTCCTGCAACGCATTATAAAAGTCGTTAGCAACACCTTTGCCGATGTATTTTTTCATGAAGGTTCCCAGCCTGTTTTATCTTATTATGGTTTACATAAGCACAACCTAAATAAGCCTGTCAATGAATACGCTTAAATCTAAACATCTTTTTTCTAATATTAAAAGGGCATTCCCGAAGGTCAGGCAATAAATACCGTTATTAATGCGCCTCTGAGTGGACGCTCATAAACCTTGACAATATAGGAATAATATCCCATACTCGGCTTACGATTTATATCTCAACGCGCAGAAAATGTTCGTTGTCCGCTGGCGCGCAGGCCGCTATCACCCGTCGCGCCTCCGCAAGACAGGCCCATCAGAATCGGCTAGGCTTTCTGCGTCATCACACCGTATTTGGGAAAGTTAAAAGCATGGCCGCACAATGGGTATACAGCTTCGGCGCAGGCAAATCGGATGGACGCGCCGACATGAAAAATCTCCTCGGCGGCAAGGGCGCAAACCTGGCCGAGATGGCGACGCTGGGCCTGCCGGTCCCGGCGGGTTTCACCGTCACGACCGAGGTCTGCACGGCGTTCTACCAGAATAAAAATACCTATCCCGCCGACCTGAAAGATCAGGTGGCGGAAGGACTGGCAAAAGTCGAAAAGGCTATCGGCGCAAAATTTGGCGATGCCACGAACCCGCTGCTCGTCTCCGTCCGTTCCGGTGCCCGCGCCTCGATGCCGGGCATGATGGATACCGTTCTTAACCTTGGCCTGAACGATGAAACGGTGCGTGGCCTGGCCGCCCAGTCCGGCGACGAACGTTTCGCCTGGGATTCCTACCGCCGTTTCATCCAGATGTATGGCGATGTCGTTCTGGAAGTGCCGCATCATGAATTTGAAGATATCCTGGAGCGCAGCAAACTGGATAACGATGTCCATCAGGACAACGACCTCTCCGCCGTCCATCTGCGCGACATCGTCGCGGCCTATAAGGCTGTGGTGAAAAAGAAAATGGGAAAACCCTTCCCGATGGACCCCCAGGAACAATTATGGGGCGCTATCGGCGCGGTCTTCAAATCGTGGATGACCCCGCGCGCCATAACCTATCGCCGTATTCATGATATCCCCGAAGAATGGGGCACGGCCGTCAACGTTCAGGCCATGGTGTTCGGCAATATGGGCGACGATTGTGCAACAGGCGTTGCCTTTACCCGCGATCCTTCGACGGGCGAGAATTATTTCTACGGTGAATACCTCGTCAATGCTCAGGGCGAAGACGTCGTGGCCGGCATCCGCACGCCCCAATCCCTGACCGTGAATGGCCGCAACAAGGAAGGCAGCGATCTGCCATCGATGGAGGAGGTCATGCCAGATGTGTTTAAACAACTCTGCGACGTCCGCCTGAAACTCGAAAAACACTACCGCGACATGCAGGACATCGAATTCACCGTGCAAAGCGGCAAACTTTATATGCTGCAGACCCGTGCCGGGAAACGCACCTCTGCCGCCGCCCTGAAAATCGCCGTTGATATGGTCGCCGAAAAACTGATTGGCGAAGACGAGGCGTTACTTCGCCTCGATCCCCAGGCCCTCGATCAGTTACTGCACCCGACCCTCGACCCCGGTGCGCACAAACATATTGTGGCCAAGGGCCTGCCCGCATCGCCGGGCGCCGCCAGCGGCATCGTCATCTTCACCGCCGATGAGGCGGAGGAACGTGCAAAGGACGGCACAAAAGTCATCCTCTCGCGCAAGGAAACCAGCCCTGAGGATATTCACGGCATGCATGCCGCCGCCGGTATCCTGACTACACGCGGAGGGATGACCAGTCACGCGGCGGTTGTCGCGCGCGGCATGGGCCGCGCCTGTGTCGCCGGGGCCGGGTCGATCCACATCGATTCTGAACAGAAAGTCATGCGCATCGGCGACCATGTCATACGCGAGGGCGATCTGATTACCATCGATGGCAGCACGGGGGAGGTTATGCTGGGGAAGGTGGCAACCGTCAAACCGCAACTCTCCGATGATTTCGCCACCATCATGGGCTGGGCCGACGCCCATGCGCGGATGAAAGTCCGCGCCAATGCCGAAACGCCGCTGGATGCCAAAGTTGCGCGTGGTTTCGGCGCGCAGGGGATCGGCCTCTGCCGCACCGAACATATGTTTTTCGAACCCACCCGGATTCAGCATGTGCGCGAAATGATCTTCGCCCGCACGGTGGAGGCGCGGAAAGAAGCGCTCGATAAACTCCTCCCGGCCCAGCGTAGCGATTTTGCCGAACTCTTTACCATCATGAAGGGGCTGCCCGTCACCATCCGCCTGCTTGATCCGCCGTTGCATGAATTCCTGCCGCAATCCGACGAAGACATTCAGGCTTTTGCCGATCTGGCGAAGATCGACTCGGAACAGGTGCGCCGCCGTCTCGGTGAACTGCATGAACAAAATCCGATGCTTGGCCATCGCGGTTGCCGCCTCGGCATTACCTTCCCGGAAATCTACGCGATGCAGGCCAGGGCGATTTTCGATGCGGCGCTGGAAACGGGGGCCACACCTGAAATTATGATCCCGCTGATCGCAACCGATGTCGAATTCACGATCCTCAAAAACCTGATCGACGAAACGGCCAAGGGGAAAAATGTCATCTACAGCGTCGGCACTATGATCGAGCTGCCGCGCGCGGCATTGATGGCTGACAAAATCGCCGAAAGCGGTGCCGCGTTTTTCAGTTTCGGCACCAACGACCTGACCCAGACCACGCTGGGGCTCAGCCGCGACGATTCCGGAATGTTCATGCCCGATTATATCCGTCAGGGAATTTTTGCCCGCGACCCGTTCGCCACACTCGATACCGAAGGCGTGGGCCAGCTGATGCAAATCGCCGGACAAAAGGGCCGCGCCGTGCGCAAGGACATGAAGCTTGGCATCTGCGGCGAACACGGCGGCGATCCGGCCTCAATCGCTTTCTGCGAAAGCATGGGGCTTGATTACGTTTCCTGTTCACCCTACCGCGTGCCGATCGCAAGGCTCGCGGCGGCCCAGGCGGCCATCCGCGAAAAATCGGCGGTGAAGAAAAAAGTGGCCGCTTGATCCGGCGGCCACGGTATCCATCCGGATTACATCTGGATGATTAATCCGTATTTCGTTGCGATGCTGGCCAGGCCGCCGGGGATAGGCTCGCCCACGGCATTGAAGAACCATTTCGGTCCCTCACGGACCAGTTCTGCGACCTTGATGCCGGTCTTGCCCGCGAATTCTTCCTCGCTCAGGCGGTAGCGCAGGATTTCATTGTCGTCATAGGCATTGACGATGCGCAGGTACATGTTCCGCACCGTGCCGAAATCATGGCTTCTCTCTGCCGCATCGTAAATCGTCAGGACGACGGTGATTTTCATCACATCGAAGGGCAGGGAATTCAGGTCGATAATAATGCTTTCATCATCGCCGTCACCCGCACCGTTCCGGCTGTCGCCCATGTAACGCACGGCCCCGGCGCAGGCTTTGTCGTTATTGTAGAAAACGAAATCCTCATCCTCGCGCGTCTGGTCGTCCTTGTTCAGCAAAAAGCAGCTGAGATCGACATCGACCGGATTTTCCTCGAACATTTTAAGGTCCCAGCCCGCACCGATGACGATTTCTTTCAGTTCCGGAATCTTACGTCGGATATCCTGGTAATCGCCTTTCTGAACGAGGTTTTCTTCAGGAATGTACTGCGGCGCAGGCGCGGGAAGATTATCCAGCTTCGCCAGTTCCTCGGCGGTGATTGGTTTTGCGGCTGGGGGCTGTTGCGGGTCGTCCATGATGTGCTGTTCCAAAGATTAAGTCTGATGTTTGTTATCTATTTCTTTTCGCCATCGGCCCAGGTAATGCCAAAGCCGAAGGCACGGTCCATTTCGTCGTGGCCGGGGAAATATTCACTGTGGTTGGTCAGGCGCATGCCGTCGCGCAGGTTCTCGAGCGTGGCGATGGCGCACACGGCCAGTTCCGATTTGCTGACGGCGGGTGTCACCACCATTGGATGCTCGCCGGGAATGGAAACCTGAATTTGTGGGCGGATATCGGCCCAGCATGCGGCGCCCTTATAAATATATGCATAGACCAGAACGCGTTTGATCTGGCCCCATTGCGACCCGTTGATACGCAGGAATTCATCTTCCCCCACCGCGTCACCTGTTCGCTCATCCCCGGACAGGGTGATAAAAGGGGTTTCGTTGAAGTCACCCATCATTTCCCCGAACGCCTGTATGCAGCCGCGCGTGCCGTCCTGCATTTCATAAAGGCAGCCAAGATCAATATCGACGCCCTGCCGCGTCACCTTTTTGACAAGCTTGCCTAGAATCCCGCCTTTGCTTTCCGCAACGACAATATTGTCCCAGGCTGCCGCAATCTTCATTGTACCGAAACCGTCAGGACGGGGGTTGATCACGGTCGTCTGGCCCGAGGCTGAAAGGAACTCGCTGTCAGGATCGGAAAATACTTCCCTGTACCCGGCGGCGCCTTTTGCTTTGCCATGGCCTGAAAATTGTGCACGGTCGCGTGTGGCTTCGGCCAGTGAATCTTGGGAAAGCTTTTCGGTCAATTCGGTCCCTCATAAGAGCTTGGAAAATCTGTCCTTCAGGCTACCCGAGAAGCCCCTGATTCGAAATAGAAAAACCTAAAGGCCTATTTTTAATGGCCCCGAAACTATGATATGCTTGTTTTTACCAAGATCGCTTCTCCCTTTCTTTCCGATTAATCCTTCCAAAGCAATGGCATAGCGCCTAAATATTAACATAATATATTAGTATTTTCTTTATGCTTTTCCTTTAATTTTAGTAACAGGGGCAAATTCTTGTCCTTTTCTAAGCAACGGTCTTCATCGCATGAGCTTTCTAACCGATCGAAATAAAGATAAAAAGAAGGGCCAGCCAGCACTTGATGATCTGGATGATGGCGAACTGACGATTATTGATACCTTCGAAGCCATCGAAGCCGAACTGGTCGAAGCCAAGAAATCCGCCGAGTTTAATAGTAAAGGTGCAGTTGTTGACCCGCTTGCCAAGGCGGCGAGCGAATCCCGCGCTCTGGCCGCGACGGGCGTAAAGGAAAAGCATAAAGATTTAAACTTCGGTCGTATCGGGGAGCGCCTTGTCGCCCGCGGACTGATTACCGAAGACCAGTTGAACGTTGCCCTGCAGGAAAAGAAAGTGTCCGGCAAGATGCTGGGCGCTGTTATCGTCGATCTCGGCTTCCTGACTGAAGAAGAACTCACAATATTTATTGCCGAGAGCGCCGGGTTCGAGGTTTTCGACCCCAAGCATACCGTGTTTGATGGTGAAATCCTCAATCTGATCGATAAAGTCACTTCCCTGAAATTCCAGATTCTGCCGATCTCGATGTCGAAGGACGAGGCGATTGTCGCCATGTCCGACCCATATGACGTCATGGCGATGGATACGCTGCGCCGCTATCTGCCGAAAAACGTCCAGATTAAACCGATGGTGACGACGGCGACAGTCCTGAACGAAGCGATCGACGCAGCCTACGGCTATGCCAGCTCCATCAGCGGTATTCTGAAAGAGCTGGAAGAGGGCAAGGCCCAGGATGTGACGACGATTAAGGAAGATGAGGCTTATTCCCATCCTATCGTTCGTCTCGTAAACGCGCTTGTTTTTGATGCCGTGAAGCTGGGTGTTTCCGATCTTCACTTTGAACCCGAAGAAAACTTCGTGCGTCTGCGCTACCGCAAAGATGGTGTTCTTTATACCGCGCAGATTCTCCACAAGCAGCACTGGAGCGGTATTTCCCAGCGCCTTAAAATTCTCTCCAACATGAACATCGCCGACAAGCTCCAGCCGCAGGATGGCCGTTTCGGCCTGAACGTTGGCGGTAAGGAAGCGGATTTCCGGGTTTCATCACTGCCGACTGTGCACGGCGAAAACATTGTTCTCCGTGTTCTGGACCAGAGCGCCAGTATTGTACCGCTTACTCAACTCGGCTTCAGCCCCAGTAACCTCGAAAAAATCCGTAAGGCGCAGGCACGCCCCGAGGGTGTAATCATTGTCACAGGCCCGACGGGTTCCGGTAAAACGACTTCGCTTTATTCGATGCTGAATGAAATCAACACCGTCGAGGTCAACATCCAGACGATGGAAGACCCGGTCGAATACTCCTTGCCGATGATCCGTCAGACCCCGGTGCGGGAAGGTGTGCTGGATTTCGCGGAAGGCCTTCGTGCTCTGATGCGTCAGGATCCGGATATCATCTTCCTCGGCGAAATTCGTGACCCGATTACTGCCGAAATGGCACTGAAAGCCGCCATGACGGGCCACCAGGTTTACTCGACGCTGCACACCAACGATTCCTTTGGCGCAATCCCGCGTCTTCTGGACCTTGGTCTTAAGCCGGGCATGATTGCCGGTGCGATTATTGCCGTCTTCGCCCAGCGTCTGGTGCGGAAAGTCTGCAAGGAATGCCGTCAGGCGTATCAGCCTGATGAGGCGGAATGCCATATTCTCAAAGTCGACCCGTCCGACCCGCCAACGGTTTATAAGGCAAAGCAGGGTGGGTGCCAGGCCTGCGCCGGCAGTGGCTATAAAGGCCGTATCGCAGTGGCGGAGATCCTGACCTTTGACGAGGAACTGGATGAAATTATCGCTTCCAACGGCTCCAAAGCCGAGCTTAGGAAGAAGGCTGTGGAAAAAGGCTTTAAAAATATGAAGGACGATGGCATTCTAAAGATATTGGACGGGATCACCACCCTCCAATCCCTGGCGACTGTGGTCGACATCCACAAGTGATCGGCAGAGTCCGGGGCCTTCCTTTCTACCGACGACCCATAGAAAAATCAGAACATGGCCAGTGAGCGCTACAAGTACAGGGCTATAAACAATAAAGGACGTCCGGTTCGCGGAGTAATTTCCGCAGCAAACGAGATGGACCTTTATAACCAGTTGCAAAGCGCCGGTATGGAGCTTGTGCAATGCGCCGCCCTGTCCAAGAAAAAGGGCTTCAGCCTCGGTCAGAAAAAGGTCAAGGTTCGGGATCTGATCCAGCTCTTCATGCATCTGGAGCAGATGCAGAGTGCAGGCGTGCCTTTGCTGGAAGCGCTCAGCGATATTCGTGACAGTACCGATCATGACGGCCTGCGCGACATTCTTTCTGACATCTTCCGCAACGTTTCCGACGGGTCGTCTTTGTCCGAAGCCATGGCGCTGCACCCAAAAGTCTTTGTAAACCTGTATATTTCGTTGATCAGTTCCGCAGAAGAGACGGGCGATCTGACATCCGCTTACCTGCACCTCGTCAAATACCTGAAATGGGTTGACGATATGCAGACCAAGGTGCGGAAAGCGACGCGCTATCCAACCATTCTGGTTGTTGTCGTTATCCTGACCATTGTCGTTATGATGGGATTTGTGGTTCCGCAGATCGTCGGCTTTATTAAATACCTGGGGCAGGATCTGCCCTTTATGACCACCTCGCTGATGGCGACATCGGAATTTTTCCAGTCTTACTGGTGGGCCGTGCTCGCGACGCCGCCAATTCTGTTCACGATATTCAAATTTTTCCGCAAGGTATCGGATCGCTTCCGGATGCAGACGGACAGGTGGACGATTCAGATGCCAATCGCGGGGCCGCTGATACGGAAAATTAATATCGCGCGCTTTGCGCAAACATTTGGTGCCATGTTCGCCAGTGGTATTGATGTTTTGAGCGGTCTTGCCGCCGCCCGTAATACTGTAAAAAACATGGCTCTTCTCGAGGCGCTGGATGGTGTTTCGGAACAGGTCGCGGCGGGCAGCCCCATGTCGGAAGCCTTCAACGCCTCGGGCGAGTTCCCCAGCATGGTCGTGCGCATGCTGAAGGTGGGTGAGGAATCCGGGAACCTCACGGTCGTCCTGGACCAGGTGGCGGAATTTTATACCAAAGATGTTGATGAGGCTGTTCAGGGTCTGATCGCGATGATTGAGCCTTTCCTGACCATGTTCCTTGGTGTTATGATCTTATGGATCGCGGCCGGCGTGTTTGGTCCGATTTATGCCTCGTTTGAAAAAATGCAATTCTAATTCAATTCCCCTTTAGGTTTTTCATGCCGACATTGTCATTTTTAGCACCAGCGCGTTGTGTCCTCATCATCGGGGACGAAGCGCTTTATATTTATGATGAAACGGCTTCGGCCACTCGCCTAGTTGAAACTGTCTTGTGGTCAACAGCCAATTTTGAAGCTGCTGTTTCCGACATCATCAGGCGTGAATGCAAGGGCAAACCTGTCCTGATCCTCAACGATATGACGGATCAGCATTTCAAGGGTGGCCAGCGCATGCCTAAAGTTGGGGCGATGGATCGCGCCAATGTCCTGACGCGCAAACTCAATGCGGCCTTCCCGAATTACCCGATCCGCGGCGCGCTGCCGATCAGGGAAAAGACTTCAAAAACCGGAACGGCCTATCTTTTTGCTGCCGTGCCGATGTCGGAGCCGGTGTCGAAAAGTCTTTCTGCGGTTAAGCAATCTCTGGCCGCTATTGCCGGTTTTGTCCTGCTGCCGATTGAATCTTCCGATATGGTCAAAGCGCTTGCCGAAAAGGCGATGAAGCGCGACAAAACAAAATCGCGCTGGGCCATTCTGATCGGTCAGCATATTGGCGGCGGCCTGCGCCAGGTTATCACCCGTGACGGCCAGCTGGCCATGACCCGCATGACGCCGATTACGGACCTTGGCACCGACCCCGAGGCCTGGGTGAACGAAGTAACGCAGGAATTCAAGGCGACGATCAGTTATCTGTCGCGTTTCGGTTATGCGCCGGAAGATGGAACGGAAGTGTCGGTTATCGCTACACCGTCCGCAGGCCAGGAATTGCAGGCCCGCATCGATGTGCCGTGCAATTTCAATCATTATACCGTCAGCGAAGCCGCCGAAGTTCTCGGGTTCAGAATCGGACCCCAGGATAACCAGTATCATGCCGATCCTCTGCATGCGGCCTGGTCGGGACGTAAAACACGCTTTATCCTTCCGATGGAAGCGCTCGATATTAAAAAGCTTGGCGGGCCGCGCCAGGCCGCAATGGTTGCGATGCTTCTCCTGTCCCTCGGTGCTGCCTATCTCGCCTGGCAGGTTGCCACGGCAGGGCAGAGCTGGATGGAGGCGCGTGACAATCTTGCCGATCAAAAGCGCATGCAGACAAGTGTCGAAGCCCAGTATCAGACAGAAGTTGAGCGCATGAAGCAGCTCGGCTTTGATATCAAGCTGATTCAAAGCTCGCTGAAAACGTTCAGGGCGCTGGAAGCGGACGGAATTCATCCTTTGCCGCTTTTCAAGGCCGTCGGAATGTCCCTGGGCCAGGAATTGCGCCTTGATAAGATGGTCGTGAAAAGGGAGGGCCAGTCCGAACTTGGCATACCCCAGCCTGATCCCGCCAACCCGCAACCGACCGACAAGGCTGTTCCGCCTTCGACGCTCGAAGCTATTCTGACACTGAGTTTCCCGCCGACACTTGATCCCGCCGTCGGCGTGAAGCAGATCAACGACCTGAAAGTGCGGCTTGCGGGTAATCTCCCGCCCGCCTACACCGTCGCCGTCAGCAAACAGGTCGCGGATCTGAGCTATACCGCGAATACAGGCGGCGAGGTTGGAACGCCAAAAGATAAAGATGCAAAGAAGGAAGATTTCAAAGCAGAAATCACCATTAGGGGGCCGCTGCAATGATTAAAGTTCTTGGCATCAAACGGGTTTTGACGCTTGCGATCCTTTTCGGGATTAATGTGGCGCTGGCGGCGATGCTCTATCTCGTCATTACGCCGGCTCAGGAAAGTACGGATAAGGAACTGCGCTCCACCCGCGCCGCGGTGCAGGGCAAGCGGGCGGAAGTTTCGCGCATGCAAACGGAATATCAGCAGATCCAGCAGGAAAAGAACCTGTTTGGCGATCTCGAAAACTCTGGTTTCTTCGGGTCGCAGGATCGTGTTGAGGCCCGCAATATCATGGAGTCAATCCAGTCGACGTCCCATGTTCTTTCGGCCAAGTACAATATCAATGCGGTTGAGGCGAAAGAAAACTCTGCCGCCGCATTATCCGATCATATCATCCTGCAAAGCCCTGTTACCGTCCAGATCGATGCGCTTGATGACGTTGATGTCTACAGCTTCCTTTACTGGATTGAAAACGGCTTCCCCGGTCAGGCGCTTATTACCGACATCACGCTTGAGCGCAAACAGGACATTGATGAAAATGTCCTGAAACAGATCGGTAACGGTTCACCGGCCGTGCTGATGTCCGCCAATGTTAATTTTGCCTGGAACACTTTCGTTCCGCGCGACAAATCACCTGTGCCTTCCGGCCAAGCCTCAGCGCCGAAATAGGATCCAGCCATGACAAAGAAAAAAGGCGAAAAACTGAATACGGGCTACAGGCTGCGCAATAGCGTCGCCGCCGTTGCGTTAACCGGCATGGTAAGTCTTATGACTGCGAACCTGGTTCTGGCGCAGGGCGCGCCTGATCCTGCGCTGGCTCCTGTGACCTCTGCTCCGGCCATCGCGCCGACCAATCCGGTGACGGCGCCTCTGAACCCGGCACAGGACGGTGCACCCCAGGCGACGGCTAACGTCACGCCTGTCGGAACACCGACACCGCCGAATGCGGCGCCTGCGCAGCCCGGTGCCGGACCTGATGCAGCGGCGGCTGCGCCCGGAGTGGATGATACGATCCTTCTGGCCACCGCCGATGCCAAGCGCCGCGTACGCGATGGCTCCGTGATGGCGGATGATAATTTCCCGACCTTGTTCTTCACCGCCTGGCAGCACGCTTTACTGCAAGAAGCCAAAATCGGCTTTATCGGCAGCAGAACCGGCGGCGGCAATTCAAATGCGGAGCAGGCCAAGAAAGATCCGGGTATCCGCGAAGTCTCGCTGGGCGGTATTGCTTTCGCGAATGCCGCCAAATGGACGGTCTGGCTGAACGGCGTACGCGTTACGCCGAGCGCTTTCCCGCAACAGGTTCTGGATATCAAGGTGACGCAGAATTATATCGATTTGAAATGGTTTGATAATTATACCAACAAAATTTACCCGATCCGCCTGCGCCCGCAGGAACGGTTCAACCTCGACACCCGTATTTTCCTGCCCGGTGCGGGCGTGGACAAAGGCGCGATGTAAGCGCAATGACCGAAGCTCTTTCCATCCGCGATGCAGAGATTGCCTACGGTAAAACCCGTGTCATTCACGGCATCAACCTCGCCATTGAAGACGGCGAAACCTTCGGTCTAATCGGTCTGAACGGGGCAGGGAAGACGACCCTGATTAAAACAATTCTCGGTCTTCATGATATGGCGGCGGGGAATATCGATGTATTCGGCCATGACCGCAAAACCCTGGACAGTCGTCGGCAGTACGCCTATCTCCCGGAACGTTTCGATCCGCCCTGGTTTCTGACCGGCATCGAATTCATCAAATTTTCGCTGAGCCTTTATAACGCCCCGTTCAATGATGCGGAATTGCGGGCGGCGGCTGTCAAGCTGGCTCTCGATCCTGCCGCGCTCGACCGCCGTGTTCAGACCTATTCCAAAGGCATGCGGCAGAAGCTTGGTCTTCTTGGTACGATTTTTACAGGGTGCAAACTGCTGATCCTTGATGAGCCGATGAGCGGGCTTGATCCGCTGGCCCGTGCAGCGGTCAAAGATATGCTTCTGGAAACAAAGGCGCAGGGGCGCACGATCTTTCTTTCATCCCATATCCTTTCCGACATGGATGAAATCTGCAACCGCGTCGGCGTTCTTCATCTGGGCAATATACTTTACCTTGGCGCGCCTGCGGGCCTGCGTCAGCAAACCGGTACCGATCATCTTGAACGGGCCTTCCTGAAACTTATTGGTCATTCTGGGTCCGGAATGGCCGCCGCATGATTTTATCCACCGACGGGATTCCCTTCCGCTTCTGTTTCTGCTAAATTTTACATCTATGGCCGGATCATCGGCGCTGAAAGGTTTATTTATTATGACGCTGACAAGAATACTGCTGTCTTCCGTAGCTTTTGTAGCCATTACAGTCGCGGGCAATTTCAGTGCAAACGCAACCAGCTCCGCCCCGGGTTCGGCGCAGGTTCTGGGTGGCGCATCCTCCGACGCAGCGCCGGGAACGACGACCACCACCACAACAACCACGACGTCCACGCCTCCGGCTGTTGCGCCGGGTCCGGTTCCCACCGCGCCGGGCGATATGCCGCCGCCGCCTTCTGCGTCTGCGGTTACGGAGGTGCCTTCCGTTACGCCGACACCGGATACAGCAAGCCTTTCAAAACCGTCTGACCTCACCGCCCCCCTGCCAGGCAGCACGACACCGGGCAGCGTATCGGCTCCTCCTTCACCGGAACTGCTGCAACCTGTTACAGGAACAAGCGATACCAAGAAGATTGTCGCCGACAAGAAATCGGATCAGCCCGATGCCTATTACGATTCCCGTCTCAATCCGCCGACCGGCCCGCTCGCGAACGCCGTTGGCCCGCGCAAAGTAGACCCAACGCAGGAACCTGGCTCGAAATACGTTGTTGCCAAGAAAAACCGTTCCGCGACTGATACTGAATCCCTGCTTGTCGCCGCAAGTCGCGCACTTGATCTCGATCGCAACGATGCTGCGCTTGAAATGTTCGATCAGTTATACAAACGCAATCCTCGCGATCCGCGCATCCTCATGGGCCGCGCCGTCGCCCAGCAAAAATTGGGGCAGGATGATGTCGCCATTGTCAGCTATCAGGCGCTTCTTGATATCGATCCGAAAAATTCGGATGCCGTTGTGAATATGATGGGTCTGCTGCAGAAACAATATCCGGCAGTCGCGCTCCGTCGCCTGACCGATCTGCAGGGTAAATTCCCGACCAACCCGGGCATCGCGGCACAGCTGGGCATGACCTATGCGCAGATGGGTAACAACAAGGATGCCATCCGTTCGCTCAGCATGGCCGATTCCCTAGACCCGACGAACGCGCAACACTCCTTTAACATGGCGGTTATTTTCGATCGTGCCGGTGATAAAACCAATGCGATGAAATACTATACAGAGGCCCTGCAGACCGATGCGGTCTATGGTGCCAGCCGTTCCATCCCGCGTGAAAAAGTTTATGACCGCCTGGCGCAGCTGCGCAAATAATGTCTGATCTCGCGGGCATGGATTTTTCCGCGGATTTTTCCGGCGTCCCGGGTATCCTTCTTTCTGTTTTAATCGGCCTATGCCTCGGCAGTTTTGCCACTGCCATGACCTGGCGCATTCCACGCGGCCAATCCTGGATCGCCACGCGGGGCAGGGCTGAACACTCCGCCTGTCCGTCCTGCGGGCATCCACTGCGCCTTCTCGATCTGATCCCCTTTTTCTCCTGGGTTGCACTTCGCGGGCATTGCCGTTACTGCGGGGCGGGTATTGGCTGGCGTTACCCGGTCATTGAACTGCTAACACTTGCCCTCTGCGTCATCATTAATTTGATCTTTGGGATCACGCCTGCCGGTCTGGTTCTGATGCTGGCCATGCCGTTTCTGGTCGCCCTGGTTGCCATTGACCTTGAGCATATGATCCTGCCCAACCAGTTGAATCTGATCCTCTGGGTTTTGGGTGTTGCTTACATCTGTGTCACGCGGGATGGCGGGGCGGGCTTGCAGAGTGCCCTGCTGGCATCACTCATCTACGCGGTGCTCTCCTTTGTAACCGGCTGGGCGGTCAGCAGGGTTCTGAAGAAAGAGGCCATGGGTTTTGGCGATGTAAAATTTTTTGCTGTTGCTGGGTTATGGCTCGGCGTTTCCGCGCTCCCGGCTTTTTTGATGCTCTCCGGTGTGGCCGGGGTGGTCATGGGCCTTGCGTGGAAAATAATCTGGAAAAGGGAGCGTTTTCCGTTCGGTCCTTCGCTGATTGTTGCATTTTTACTGTGTCTTATCTTCCTGGAACAAATAAACGCGCTGCTCTATTGACGATAGGGCTGAGGTGATTCATCCTGATGAAGGGAAGTCTTTCTTTTTCCTGCCTTTTCTTAACCTTCCGTTTGTAATTTCCGCTTAAAGTATATGTGAGCCCTCGTTTTCAGGGTTATCCTTGCCACCCCGGGAGATCGTCTTGGATATTCTTCAGCTACTGCGTTTCGCCATTCAGAATAACGCATCTGACCTTCACCTCAGCCCCCTGAACGCACCGATTATTCGCGTTCACGGCGACCTGAAACGCATCAAGGCGGACGCGCTGCAAAGCGACGACATCCGCACCATGCTCTATTCCGTTATGACCGAGGACCAGCGCGCCGATTTCGAACGCGAAATGGAACTCGATTTCGCCGTTGCCTACGGTGAGAAAGCCCGTTTCCGGGTCAACGCTTTCACGACGCGCACCGGCACCGCCGCCGTATTCCGGAGCATTCCGTCCCTTGTGCCGACGATGGCTGAATTGGAACTGCCGCCGGTAATGCGCCGCTTTGCCGATCTTGAAAAAGGTCTTGTGCTTGTGACGGGCCCGACGGGGTCCGGTAAATCGACAACCCTCGCTTCGCTGATCAACCACATCAACGAGAATGAAGGCCGTCACATCATTACGATTGAAGATCCAGTCGAATTCTTCCATACCTCGAAGAAATCCCTGGTGAACCACCGCGAACTCGGTGCCGATACAAAATCGTTCGCCCGAGCACTCAAATCGGTTCTGCGGGAAGATCCTGACGTTATCCTGGTGGGGGAGATGCGTGACCATGAAACCATCTCGCTCGCGCTGACTGCCGCTGAAACGGGCCACCTTGTTTTCGGTACGCTTCACTCCAGTTCCGCCGCGAAAACCATCGACCGTATCATCGATACCTTCCCCACGGGCGATAAGGAGATGATCCGCGCTATGCTGGCGTCGTCGTTGCAGGGGGTGGTTGCGCAATCGCTGCTGAAGAAAGCGGGTGGCGGTGGCCGTGTCGGCGCATTCGAAATTCTGGTCGGCACCAACGCCGTCCGCAACCTGATCCGTGAAAACCAGGTAGCGCAGTTATACTCCATGATCCAGACCGGCTCCCGCTATGGCATGTTGACGATGGAAGACGCCATCAACGCATTGCTGGAGCAGGGCTTGGTTGATAAGGACGAAGCACGCCGTGCCCTGATGAAAACCAGCGGCAACAGCGACGACAGTGACGACGAACACGTATCCTCAGCCCTCGGGGGTGGCAAACGTCAGGAACCGGTCAGCCGTAAGGCGGCGGCCATGGGCGCTCGTGGCGGTGCCGCAGGAGCCACAGAGGAGCCTGGCAGCGATGAGGGCTACTCATTTTGAGCGTTCCCCAGATCCTTCAATACTTTCAGACGATGAACGAGCGGGAGGCCAGCGACCTCTACCTCACCGTCGGTTTTGCGCCTGCGCTGCGGGCCAATGCCGAATTGATTCCACTGCGCGACACGCCGCTGACGGTTGATGAACTGAACGAAATCATCAGTTCCATCTTCACCAACCGCCAGCGGCGTGATTTCGAAGCCCATATGGAGCTGAACACTTCGCTTGATGTGGGGCGTTATGGGCGTTTCCGTGTGAATGCTCTGCGTCAGCGTCAATTCCCGGCTCTGGTTATCCGCCGGATTATTTCAAAAATCCCGAGCTTTGAAGAACTTCATCTGCCCAAGATTCTTGAGGCGCTGGCCTGTGAACGCCGCGGGCTGATCCTGGTGACGGGGATGACGGGTTCGGGGAAATCGACAACCCTTGCATCCATGATTGATTATAGAAATCAGCGGGAGCAGGGGCATATCATTACCATCGAAGACCCGATTGAGTATTTCCACGAACATAAAAGATCCGTCATCACCCAGCGTGAAGTTGGTGTTGATACAGAGTCTTACGGTATCGCGCTAAAGAATGCTCTGAGGCAAAGGCCGGACGTTATTCTGGTGGGGGAAATCCGGGACCGAGAAGTGATGGAGCAAGCGCTCATCGCCGCCGAAACAGGTCATCTCTGCCTCGCAACCCTTCACACGAATAATGCTTATCAATCCATTGAACGCGTTGTGAATTTGTTCCCCGAAGAATTCCATGCGCAGATCCGCCTCAACCTGTCCATGAACCTTCGCGCGATTGTCTCGCAACGTCTTGTCCCTGCGTCCGATGGCGGGTTGGCCCTGGCGATTGAGGTTATGCTTAATCAGGGTTTGGTGAAGGACCTTATCCACAAAGGTGAGATCATCAAGATCCGTGAAATCATGGACCAGAACGCACAGCTTGGTATGGGCAGCTTCGACCTGTCTCTTCTTCGTCTCTTTAAAGAGGGGCGTATCACCGAGGAAACCGCCGTTTCCCAGTCCGACCAGCCCGGCGACCTCAAAATCAAGATCCAGCAAGTCAAGCTTGGCCGCGGCGACGCCGAGGCGATGAAAGAGTTCGACACTTCCCGTCTGCGCATTTCAGACTAATTCTCTGGTCTTTTTCTCATTAAAGGCGTTTGCGCCCAGATTCTCTTAATGATATAGTTTGTCACAGGGGTGCTTCGGTGCTTCGCCATCATGGCCCCACAAACCAAATTTTATTCTTCTTTCAATCCTCTTTTCACATTCAAAAAAGCAGAGAATTCTTATGACGAAAATGTCCGGACTCCTGAAAAACATCGGCGGGATTTCATGCGTTATTCTGACGCTGTCGCTCGCAACGGTTTCCCTCTCGGGATGTGACCTGCTTCGCAACAATCTCAAAATTGATCGCTCCGGGAATATGGAGACACAGGATTACCGCGATGGCCTTGCCCCACGCATCGCACAGGAAGATGAGAAGGGCGCAAACGCTGCCCCTGACGCGGCAATCCCCGATCTGCAGGCTTATATCGCTTCACCGTCAAAAGACCTGAAGCCGATGCCGCTGGTCTCGATTTCCGTCAACCAGACCGTTCCTCTGCGTGATGCTCTGTTCGAACTTGCATCGCAGGCCGGGTACGACATCGAACTCGATCCACGCATTAAAGGCTCGATCATTTTTACCGCGCGTGAAAAACCGTTTGATCTGGTCATCGACCGCATTTCCGATATCGCCAATCTGCGCTATAAATTTGAAAATAATATCCTCCGCGTCGAAATGGATAGCCCTTTCCAAAAGGTCTATAAGATCGACTATCTCAGCTTTGTCCGCAAAAACACCAGCTCCATTAACAACGACATCTCCGTTGTGACCGGCGGCGGTGCCAACGCAGGCTCCAAGTTCCAGGCCGCTAACACCAGCGAAGCCGATTTCTGGGGTGAACTGAATACCGGCCTCAGCCAGATCCTCGGCGTTCCGCAGTCGCAGGGTTCGATGATGACAGCCAAAGACCCGACGATTACCGCCGCACCAGCCAACCCGGTTGCTGTTGAAGCCGTTGCAGCCCCCGGCGCCGATGGTAAAACTGCTCCTGTTGCCGCACCTGCTGCAACACTGCAGGTTCAATCCTTGCCGACAGGCACAGCTGATACCGCCGCAGCTCCGGCGGCAGCACCTGTTGCCGGCCAAAGCCCCGATGGTTCAACCTTCTCTATGAACAAACAGGCAGGTATGATTTCAGTCAATGCGACAGAACGTCAGCACAAACTGATCGAAGCCTACCTGAAGGAACTGCGCCGTTCCGTAAGTTCCCAAGTTCTGATCGAGGCTAAAGTTCTTGAAGTTAGTCTGACCGATGAATTTGCTGCCGGTGTAAACTGGAATACCCTAAAAAATATGTTTGGTGAGTTCAGCCTTGGCTTTGGTGCCGTCAGCACGGCCTCAGCTGGTCTGCCAGGTTTCGATCCGGCCAGCCTCAACCCGACCTCTTTGGCCCAGTTTGCTTATAATGGCAATGATATTACCGCCTTGGTTCAGGCGCTGGACCGTTTTGGTACAGTCAAGGCCTTGGCAAGCCCCCGGTTGATGGTTCTGAATAATCAGTCGGCTGTTCTGAATGTCGCTAATAACCAGGTTTACTTCGAGGTTAAGGTTGATGTGACAGCGGGAACCAATGGTTCTGCAACGCAGACGACTGTGAACAGCACGATCCATACCGTTCCGGAAGGTGTTTTGATCAACGTCCAGCCCTCGATTAATCTGGATGATCAAAGTGTTTCGATGGCGGTTCGTCCGACTATTACGCGCATTACAAGCTATGTTAATGATCCCGGCGTCGCTTATGTGACACAGGCTAATAACATCAGCGGGATCACATCGCGTGTCCCAGTTGTGAACGTCCAGGAAATGGATTCCGTTTTGAAAATCAATTCAGGCCAGACTCTGGTTATGGGCGGCCTGATGCAGGATCGGACCCAATCAACCCAACAGGGTACGCCTGTACTCTCTGAAATCCCGATGTTTGGCGCTCTCTTCCGCAACCAAGGCGATAAAGTTTCGAAAACGGAACTGGTTGTCCTTATGAAGGCGACGATCGTGGATGGCTCGAACATCAGTGATACTGATAAAGACCTTTACAAAAAGTTCTCGGACGACCGTCGCCCGACACAGCTTAACTAATAGACAAGAGTAATCCGATGATTTCTGGACCGCTGATCCGTTATGTTTTAATGGCAGCGGTCCGTGATCGTCTGATCCTGAGTTTACTGCTCGTTATCGTGTTGGGTTCATGCCTTTCTGTTTTCCTTGGCTCCGCAGCCGTTATTGAATCGCAGAAATTCGCCCTGGTTTTTGCGGCTGGCGGCTTGCGGTTCACGGGGATTATCGGTCTTGTCCTGTTTGTTGTCTTTCATATCCGGCGCTCCTTCGACAATAAGGATATTGAATTTCTGCTGTCCCGCCCCATCAGCAGAACATCCTTTATCCTCTCCCACGCGATCGCTTTTTCAATGCTTTCGCTGGCACTTTCTCTGTCCATTGCATTAATTGTCTTATTATTGTCTGTCGGAAAAATCGGTGTCGGCCATGAATTGTGGATTTTTAGCCTGATCATGGAATATCTGATTGTCGTAAATTCCGCCTTGTTTTTCGCCATGGTCGTTCCGACTGCCTCCGGCGGGGCGCTTGCGGTGTTCGGGTTGTATATCCTCTCTCATCTGATCGGCGATCTTCTTGGTGACGCGAGAACGTTTCAGACGTCTGCTTCGGTTATTCTCGATCCGGTGATGAATATTGTTTCCATGGCCGTGCCGCGCCTGGACCTTATGGCGCAGACAGCCTGGCTTGTGTACCCCGATGGTGGTCACAATGTCGGTTTTATTTTTATCTTGGCCCAAGGCGTATTTTATTGCGGACTTCTGATCAGTGCCGCGTTAATTGATCTGCGCCGTCGTCAATTTTAGGGGATCGGCGATGTTACGCTTTAATCGCGATAATCTTACCCTTTACATTATGTTCGCTATCTTCCTGACTTTGAATATTTGTTTGTGGACCCAAACCCATAAGCTTCGCCCTGTATGGGGCAATGTTCCTCCTGCGACTTCTGATCGTGCAACGCTCATGATGAACATGGGCGATTCACAATTAGCCTATCGCCGGAACGGTATGATGCTACAAAATCTTGGAAATGAGGGTGGGGATAGTACACCGCTGAAAGATTACAATTTTGAACTGCTTCGTGGCTGGTTCATGTTGCAGGACAGACTGGACCCTGTTTCCAATTTTATGCCCTATCTGACCGCTTATTATTTCGGAGCGACGCAAAACCCCAGGGACCAGCTTGGTCCTGTCATCGATTATCTGGAAGTGCAGGGGCAGAGATCTGAGCTGGATAAATGGCGCTGGCTCGCCGAAGCCGTATTTCTGGCTCGATATAAAAAGTCAGATATGCCGCGCGCGCTTGATCTTGCTAATAAACTCGCTGCTCTGCCCAATGTTCCTTTGTGGGCTAAGGCGATGCCTGCTTTTGTTCTTCGAGCAGATGGCGATAAAGAAGGTGCCTATACAATTATGATGGGGATTTTATCCAGCAGTTCTCATTCCTTGAGTCCCTATGAAATCCGTCTTTTGCGTGACAATATCTGCAATCAGACACTGACGCCCGCAGAGGCCGCAAAAAATGAATTATGTATCAATGTAAAATAAGCGTTATATTATGCTTATGGGCCAAAACCTTAACCAGTTACAATTCAGCATCCCAGAAATACTCTCTTTAATCGGGCTGATTCAGTGTGTTTATGTTCTGGTTTATATGTCATTTCGCGCCGGGGGATTTAGGCATGCGGCCGTGCCATTCCTTTATTTCTTTATTTTGGGCGCGGCATTTTTTATCGATTTTGCAGCCCGTATTTTTAATACCGCAACATTGAGTTATACCGCTGCTGAATGGTCGCTCTGGTTTGCAGGGCCGCCACTCAGTGTTTTGTTGATGATCCAGATTGCACGGATCAATGTACCGCCAGCTGCACGCCACTTTATGCTTATGGCGGTCCTGCCTGTCGCATTTGTATGTGCTGTAATGCTTGCAAAATCGACCAATCATTGTGCGGCCATTATCGATTGTCCGGGTTTCCGCGAATGGTTGATCCTTACAGGTTTTCTGGCCGGTTTAATCAGTTTATTCATGATGTGGTCGCAACGGCCATTATTGGCACAACTGTCGGCTCAACCTGCTGGCAGGGATCGGTACTGGTTGATCCTGGCTCTGGTTATCATGAACCTTTTTTTCCTTGCCACCGCGCTTCTTATGTTGACCCCTGTAATTACTGAAGCACAAGGGATGACAATTCGTACTATCTGGGGTTTAGGGTTTGTTTATCTTGCGGGGACCAGCTTGTTTCGTATCTATCCACAGGCTATCAAGCTGATGCAGCGAAATGCACGCGCAGTCATCCATGATGAAGACGCCGAAATTATAAAAAAAATTGGAATACTTCTGAGCCGTGACAAGGTTTACCATGAACCGGCCTATAATCGCGTCAGCTTGGCCAAGGAGGTCGGGGTTTCTGAATCTGTGATTTCCCGCGTAATAAACCGGCACTTTGGCAAATCTCTGCCCCAGCTTCTCAATGAACTACGGGTTGCTGATGCCAAACGCCTTTTGCTTGAAACCGAAGCCTCTATAAAAACGGTTGCGGAGGAGGTCGGATTTAACTCTATCGCCTCCTTTAATCGTGCCTTCAAAGAAATCGAAGGTCACTCGCCGGGTCAGTTTCGCGATCATAAAAAGAAAATTTGAAGTCCAATTACACCATTATGATAAATTGCCTGATCATTTTGTCAGTATGATTGTTTCACACTGTCAATCTTAAGACTCTGTTTAGAAACTTCCTTCATTCTGAATAGGTTGGGGGTGTTAAGGCCATGCCAGACGTGTATAATTCTCGGGCGAGTCGCAATACTCAACACGTGTTCAACGTAATAAAAAAATCCTAAAATCTTTACAACTTCTTAAGGAGAAAACTATGTCTCAACGTTTCGCAACGACACGGTCACAGGCGGGCTTTACGCTCGTCGAATTGGCCATCGTTATGATTATTATCGGTCTCCTGATCGGTGGTGTTCTGAAAGGCCAGGAGCTGATCGGTAACGCACAGGTCACGGCGACTGTGGCCCAGCTTAAAGCGGTCGAAGCTGCAACTTCGACTTTCAAAGATACGTATGCTGGTATTCCCGGCGATTTGAAAGGCGAAAACAGCCGTCTGCCAAGCTGTACAGCACTGCCATGCATGGCGGGAGGTAACGGCGACCAGAAACTGAATTCTACACCAGACGGAACTCCTGATACAGAGGCGACCGCTTTCTTCCCGCAGTTGTCTGTTG
Source organism: Micavibrio sp. (assembly GCA_028290825.1). GTDB lineage: Bacteria > Pseudomonadota > Alphaproteobacteria > Micavibrionales > Micavibrionaceae > Micavibrio. The sequence continues at coordinate 21,787 of JAQGJB010000015.1, read as the reverse complement.
CAAATTTGATGACAGGTATTGTGCCTGGTACCAATGCCTGGGGCGGAAATTTCCCCGCTGCTAAAATTAGTGCAAATGGAATTATTCCAGGTTCAATTACAACCATTGCGACAGGCTTAACCGGTGCAGTTGGTACACTTGGCGCCAGTTCAGGTTTATATTTGGCTGTAGTTAGCACAGTTGCCGGAGCGAGTGCCACCAATGTGGGATTGAAGCCAACAGAAGCCTCACGTATCGATACTAAGCTTGATGACGGTGTTCCTGGTAGCGGGTCAGTTCTGGGTATTGGTGGAACTACTTGTGGTTCAGCAACCGCGACAGGTGTTTATGACACAAAAACCAACAACGCGACCTGCGGTTTATATGTGCATATCCAAGGCTAATTCAGCCTAGTTTAAAATTAAAAGGCCCCGGTTCCGGGGCCTTTTTTTCACCTTAAGTTTTTGACTAGGCCGCGTTCGCCTTCTGTCGTTCCAGCGTCTGCAATACCGCGTCCCCCATTGCCGCTGTCCCAACCGGGGTGCAGCCGTCTGCCATTATATCGCCTGTGCGTATTCCCTGCGCCAGGACATCTTCAACAGCCCATTCGATCTGCTCCCCGATATCGCCGCGGTGGAAGGAATAGGTCAGGGCCATGGCGAAGGAAAGTATTGCGGCCAGCGGGTTGGCCTTACCCTGACCGGCAATATCAGGGGCGGAGCCGTGGACAGGTTCATACAGGGCGGCGCGTTTGCCGTTTTCATCTGCCGCGCCGAGCGAAGCGGAGGGAAGCATCCCCAGGCTGCCTGTTAACATGCTGGCCTCGTCCGAGAGAATGTCCCCGAACAGGTTATCGGTAACGATCACATCGAATTGCTTCGGGTTGCGCAGTAACTGCATGGCGCAGTTATCCGCATACATGTGGTTAAGCTGCACATCGCCATATTCACGGGCGTGCAGGGCGGTGACATCCTCCCGCCACAGCTTGCCGGATTCCATCACGTTGGCCTTTTCACAGGATGTCACACGGCCATGACGCTTGCGCGCCAGTTCAAAAGCCACGCGCGCCACACGTTCAATCTCCATCGTGGTATAAACCTGCGTGTTCACCCCGCGGCGCTGCCCGTTGCCGAGGTCTTCAATCCCGCGCGGGCTTCCGAAATAGACCCCCCCGGTCAGTTCGCGCACAATCATGATGTTCAGCCCGCGTACAATCTCGGCCTTCAGCGTTGACGCATCCACGAGCGCATCAAACACAATCGCCGGACGCAGATTGGCAAAAAGCTCCAGCTCCTTGCGCAGGCGCAAAAGCCCGGCTTCCGGACGGATATTATAATCCACTTTGTCCCATTGCGGGCCGCCCACGGCCCCCATCAGAACAGCATCCGCCGCGCGGCATTTTTCCAGCGTGCTATCCGCAAGCGGAACGCCATATGCATCAATCGCCGTTCCGCCAAGATGATCTTCGGTAATATCAAAGGACAAATCGGTATTCGCCGATACCCAGTGAATGATTTTCTTCACCTCTGCCATAACCTCATGGCCGATCCCGTCACCGGGCAGGATAACAATGGAATGCTTGGTCATGTTTATATCCACGCTCTTTCTTTGTTCACGCGCTCTTCATAAGTCCCGATCGAGGAGTTTTTCTCCATCGTCAGGCCAATATCGTCCAGCCCGTTGAGCAGGCAATGCTTGCGGAAGCTGTCGAGGTCGAAAGTGTACGAAAGATTGCCGCTGCTCACCGTCTGCTTCTCGAGATCGACAGTAACCTCTGCGCCCGGCTGCTCAGCGACGCGCGCGGTTAAGGCCTCGACCTGCTCTTTCGGCAGTGTGATGGGAAGGATGCCGTTCTTGAAACAGTTATTGTAGAAAATATCCGCATAGCTTGGCGCAATCACGCAACGCAGGCCGAAATCCAGCAGCGCCCAGGGCGCATGCTCGCGGCTCGATCCACAACCGAAATTTTCTCCGGCCAGCAGGACTTCCGCCTTGTTGTAAGGCGGACGATTAAGCACGAAATCGGCCTTCGGCGCACCTGCCTCGTCGTAGCGCATATCGTTGAAGAGGTTGACGCCCAACCCTGTGCGTTTGATCGTACGCAGGAATTGTTTGGGAATAATCATATCCGTATCGATGTTGGCCATCGGCAGGGGGGCCGCAATTGCGGTAAGTTTTGTGAATGGTTTCATAAGGTTGATATAAGCATATTTCACCGGAGGCAGGCCATGTTTTTTCACTCGCCAACAGCCTTCAGATTTTCTATATTGCCACGAATTATTCACAGAAAACGGATTTAAAAAAATGAAATCACTTCGCGCCCTTTATCGCCTGCTGGGCATTGTGGCCGTGGGTATCGGGATGACTCTGCTTCAGGGGCTGGTCGTTGGCCCGATCCTGCGCAACCGTACGAAACTGGCGCAATGGGTCCATAAGGGCGTTGCGAAATTCATGAACATTGATGTTGTGATTCGTGGCAAGCCAAATCCGAAACAGCAGGCGCTGATCATTTCAAACCACATGTCCGAATTCGACGCCAGCGTTATTGGTACGGTGTTCAGGGGTGCCTTCATCGGCAAACGTGAAATCGCCAAATGGCCGGTCATCGGATTTCTTGTGAAGCAATATGATTTCATCGGCGTTAAACGCGCCCGTAAAAAAGATGGTCAGGAAGCCTATGCGGAGGCGCAGGCCCACGCGCATTACAAGGTCACCAACGCCGTAAACCAGGGAAAAAGTATCGTCTTCTTTGGCGAGGCGACAACCACCAACGGACAGACGGTTATTCCCTTTCGCGCCGGAATGCTGCGCATTCTTTTTGATGGTGCGGTTGACAGGGATGGTAATGCCCTGAAAGTCACCGCGGATGTAAAGGTTCAGCCCGTCGCGATCCGTGTCCTGAACGTGAACGGCAGGGATGCCACCAATGACCAGTATTTGCGTGATTATTACGCCTGGTACGGTAATTCTGAAAGCATGCTGGCGCATGTGTGGAAAAAGGCGGCGCGGGCGAACAGGATCGTGGTGGAACTAACCATCCTTCCGGCGCTTGATGCCAAGGATTTCGCCACACCGGAAGATCTGGCCAACGCAGCCCATAAACTTGTCGCCGATGTTGTCGACCCCGGCTGGGATACTAGAATTTCTGCCCCGGCTGCTTCGCCTGCGCCGGCTTCTGCTCCGCAGTCGCCAGTTTAAGCGCCGTAAAAGCTTCGAGCAGATCGAGGTCATACATTTTCGCGCCCTTATCCGGGTCGGTGCGCATGCGGTGCAAGGCACCGGCGGGTGACCGGTCGCGGGGTGTAACCTTGTCATGGGGACGTTCGATGGTATAGCCGTCATAACCTTCAACAATGCAGCAGAGCCGGACAGAGGTGGAAATCTGTTCACCGCGCAAGCCGTGATGGCCCGATCCGTCAATGTGTTCATGATGATTGGTCATGACATCGCGCATCAGTTCCAGGAAATTTCTATAGCCGTTGGGGGGCTCGTTATTCTGTCCCGGCTGCTCATACGGATTGCCGATAATCTCATCGATCAGGCTTAACCCGCGCTCTGCGTGGCTGCGGCGCAGAGTCTTGTCCTCACCTGTGGGTTTGCCTTCACTATCCCATATTTGCACTGGCAATGTTTTCTTGCCCAGATCGTGCGCCAGCATCGCCCAGTACATGGCTTCCTGCACATGTTCCGGCTGGCCCAGGCGGGCCGCGACATTGCGCACATCCTTGGCAACACGTTCCGCATGCTCATGGAAGATGTATTTGATATCAGGATTGATAGCCTGACGCTGACGGTCATAGGCCGCCATTTCAGCCATCTGGTTTTCGATGAACGGTTTTACGATCTCCTGAAACACGGGATCGGTGCGGATGTCAAAATCAAACCAGGCTTGCGTCATTTTTTACTCCTTAAGGTGCCGGGGCGCTGCTTGGAAACGGCCACGGCGCGCCCGGGTATAAATCAATCAACTCCAGCGGTGGGGGCGGCAATTTAACACCGCACGATTGGTCAATCTTATCATGTTCGCGCCATAAAGTCGCCTTGTCCGGTAAATCCGGGATTTTATCAAGCGCAGCCTGCAATACAGACCCACCGGCGGTCTTGGTATCCGGGCGCACAATGTAAAAATCCCCCGAGCTCTTTTCTACGCGTAACCATCCGTTGGACCGTAACGGAACAGGCTCTTGATGCCCGGCGCGGTACGCCGCCATCCTTAATAAAGGGCGGCGATTTTTATCACAGGTCAGGTCGATGCGAAAAAACACCTCATGCTCCCCCAGCCCGGAAGCAAAGACGCCATCGCAAAAATGCTGCTTCAGCCGCCCAACGCCCTCAAGAAATTCATCACCCGCCTTGTTGAATTCCGGGCCGATGCGCAAATGGCTGTGGCGGCTTGCATCGAAATCGACGGGCATTGAAACGCCAACGGCCCTTTCAGGATGCTCCAGAAACTCCTTTAGTCGGTGCGTGTAAACGCCGGATTCGACGATCCCGCCTGCATCGAGAAGCACGGCGTCCTGCGGAACGAAATGCCGGCCTTGGTAATCCACCTGTACTTTCATATATGCCGAAAAATCTGGGGTCTGCCCGGCGTAATGCTTCGCCCCGTATTCATAGGCGCGGGGCAGGGACCCGTCCTGCTGAAAGACCTGCACGGCACGCGAAGCCCAGCCCAGAATTTTTAGCTCTGCCGTATATTCATGATAAAAATCATCGCCGCCGAGTGTCTGCGTGGGCGAATAAATCGCATCGTGAACCGCCCGCGCCGCGTCCAGGCTTTTGCCCTGAAGCCGATATATTTTCTCCCCGGGGTGTATCACACCAGGTCCCGCACATCTGTGAGGTGCCCGGTTATCGCCGCCGCCGCCGCCATCGCCGGACTCATCAGATGCGTACGTCCGCCGCGTCCCTGACGACCTTCGAAATTGCGGTTGGAGGTCGATGCGCAACGCTCGCCCGGTTCCAGCCTGTCGGCATTCATCGCCAGGCACATGGAACAGCCGGGCTCTCGCCATTCAAAACCGGCTTCCAGAAAGATTTTATCAAGCCCTTCCTGTTCAGCCTGTTCCTTTACCAGTCCGGATCCCGGCACGATCAATGCCTGTACATTCCCGGCGACCTTGCGACCTTCGGCCACTTTCGCGGCCTCGCGCAAATCTTCAATCCGGCCATTGGTGCAGGACCCGATGAAAACCTTGTCTATCTTCACATCCTCCAATTTCATCCCTGCGGTCAGACCCATGTAATCAAGCGCGCGCACCATGGCCGCGCGTTTCGTTTCATCATCAACGTCTTTCGGGTCGGGAACGTTGCCCGTGACGGCAAGAACATCCTGCGGCGACGTCCCCCATGTGACGTTCGGCGCGATATCGGCGGCGTTGATTTTAACTACACTGTCATAGGTCGCACCGGAATCGCTGGCTAGGGAGGTCCAGTAAGCAACGGCCTTATCCCAGTTCTCTGCCTTTGGCGCCATCGGACGGCCTTTGATATAGGCAAACGTGGTTTCATCCGGCGCGATCAGTCCGGCGCGCGCGCCGCCCTCGATCGACATATTGCACATCGTCATACGGCCTTCCATGGAGAGCGCCCGGACGGCCTCGCCCGCATACTCGATAACATGGCCGGTGCCACCGGCGGTGCCGATGGTGCCGATGATCTGCAGGACCATATCCTTCGCTGTCACGCCGGGTTTTAATTGCCCGTCCACCTGGATCAGCATCGTCTTCGACGGTTTCATGATCAGCGTCTGCGTGGCCAGGACATGCTCAACTTCCGACGTACCGATGCCGAAGGCGAGGGCGCCGAAGGCACCGTGCGTGGATGTGTGACTGTCGCCGCATACAATGGTCATGCCCGGCTGGGTGAAGCCTTGCTCCGGCCCGATGATGTGAACGATGCCCTGACGCTTGTCGCTCATTTGGAACAGTTGCACACCGAACTCTGCGCAGTTTTCGGTCAGCGTATCGACCTGCAACCGGCTTTCCGGATCGGCGATGCCCTGGGCCCGGTTGGTGGTCGGCACGTTGTGGTCGGCCACGGCCAGAGTGTTTTCAGGTTTCCGCACTTTACGGCCAGCATGGCGCAGTCCTTCGAACGCCTGGGGCGAGGTCACTTCATGCACCAGATGCCGGTCAATATAAATCAGGCAGGTCCCGTCATCGGCCTTTTCAACCAGATGATCGTCCCAGATTTTCTCGTAAAGTGTGCGGGGTTTTGCCATGTCAGGAACCTCAAATTGATAGATAGGGTAAACTACGTCACAGCGCAGTGCGGGATCAAGGATTTCGCCGGAAATAAAGCTGGCATCAGTAATTTATTAACTATATTAGGATATGGTAAAGACAAGTTTCAAAGAAAAGGTGCACCATGGATAAGAAAAATCTAGCCGCAGCCCTGACAACAGCCTTCGCCCTGGCGACCGGGGCCGGGTCCGCGCTTGCCGCCGAACCTGTAAAGCAGCAGTCTAAGCCACAGATTTCCACCTCCCAGGTCGCCAATTTTAACGATCATGCCAAGGGTGTTGTATTCCAGCGTAATCTGGAGCGTGATATTCGCAACGAACCGATCCTGATTAAGGAAGCCGCGGGCCGTTACCTGGTTCATGAACCTACCGCCCTTTTCGAGGGAGGAGGAGTTGGCAAACTGCAGAGTTATAACAAGGAAGAATTGGAAAAAAAGTTCGGCCCTTCTGAAGGTATTCGTACCTACCAACAATATCGTGCGGATGCCGATATTCTAAAGGCGACGCCGGACCTTGGGGCAAAACTCTCCGATAACGCTTTCGATATGGGCACACGGCTCAAGGACCTCCATGGGGACATGAAAGCGGCGGGCGAAACCTATGGGCCTCTGCCAGCCAAGCTCCAAAGAGAGTTGGGAAAATAAGATAAGACATTGATATATAAAGAAAATTAAACCTTGCTAATTTAATGGATTAGCAAGGTTTTGTTTCTATAATTAATAAAACGCACTCTTGTGCGCTGCACCAATGTTGTGGTACATAATAGCCGTATTAAGAAGTGGAACGATCATGACCGAACTGGCAACCCATGCCGCTTTCCTGACCAACCGGGAAGGGGAGATCTGCATTACCCTGGCTGACGCTGCATTCGTCCAGTCCGACACCATCGTTGTCGATCCCAAAACCCACCAAGTTTTTGCCGTGTTTCATGAGGCCGGGTATTTGCTCGGCTCTATCTCCGACACCATGGCCAAAACCTTTGCCGCCACAGACCATGTCCTGCTGTCGGCGGAGCGGGGCGACGGGACCATTTTTGAACTGACTGCACCACTGCGTACTTCTGAATGGCTGGAGGCCCTGAGCGTAAATGACCAAAACATCGACTTTCCTGGAAAAAAAACCGGTTCAGGCAGAGGGGGATACCGCCCTTGTTCCCCATCTGCAAAAGGAGCCGCCGCGTAAGCCGCAATTCGGCGCCACGGCAGGCGGCTGGGCGCAGACCACGGTGATCCGCATGGCCGAGAAGATGTAGCCCGGCAACGGCGCAAATAAAAAAGGCGCGATATAATCGCGCCTTTTTTTTCATTTTGCCCGAAAGACTATTCAGCCTTTGGTGCTTTTTCTTTTTTAGCTTTAGGAGCTTTTGGCTCTTTCTTGCCTTCAGCTTTTGCAGCTGCTTTTTCTTTCTTGGCGACTTTACGTTCTGCGCTGGCTGCTGCTGCTGCTGCTGCCGCTTCTTCAAGGCCGTGGCCTGTGGTGCGCTCGACGATACGGGCTGATTTACCCTGACGATCGCGCAGGTAGTACAGTTTCGCACGGCGGACGGAACCGCGGCGGACCAGTTCAATGCTCTCGATACGTGGGCTGTGCAGCGGGAATACGCGCTCAACACCTTCGCCGTAGGAGATCTTGCGAACCGTAAAGCTTTCGTTGATGCCCTGACCGCCACGTGCGATGCAGACGCCTTCATAGGCCTGAACGCGTTCGCGGTCGCCTTCAACGATCTTCAGGTTAACGATAACAGTATCACCGGTGGAAAATTCCAGGAGTGTTTTACCGGCGGTTTGTTTCGCCAGTTCTTTCGCTTCGAACTTTTGTAAGATATTCATTTTACTAGTCTTTCTTTTCTCTCGCCCTTATGAGGACCCGATATTACCCACCATGGGCAGCGGTCCAATTATTATTTGATTAGGCTGAATTGGTCTTAAAGCAGGGGCTTTTTACAGGGTTTATGCCCAAAAAACAAGGAATTTCCTTGTGGGAGGGAGAAAGCTTTGTCGCGCCTCACTATAGATTTAGCAATACGGAAATAGAAACTCAGGTTTTATCTTTTAACAGATCAGGCCTGCGCTCCTTTGTAATTTCTTTCGCCTGATCCAGCCGCCATTGATCAACCTTGGCATGGTTGCCCGACGTCAGAATTTCCGGCACGGCATAGGCTTTTCCATCCTTCGCCGTCCATTCCGCGGGCCGCGTGTAATGCGGGTATTCCAGTAACCCGCCAGTGGCAGTACCGAAGCTTTCATTATCCGCAGTATTTTCGTTTCCCATCACCCCGGGCAGCAGACGGATGCACGCATCCATCAAAATCATCGCCGCCGGTTCGCCGCCGGATAAAACGTAATCTCCGATGCTCACTTCTTCAAACCCGTGTGCGTCCAGAACCCGCTGGTCCACGCCTTCGTAACGTCCGCACAGCAAGGTGATCGCAGGCTCAGCCACCAGCTCCTTGACCAGCGATTGGTTGAGCAGCTGCCCGCGCGGGCTGAGATAAATCTTCCGGCCCGGATTGGGGAGAGCCAGCAGGGCGTTTTCGATCACATCCGCGCGCATCACCATGCCCGCGCCGCCGCCGAACGGCGTATCATCAACTGTCTTGTGCTTGTCGAAGGCATAGTCGCGGATATTCAGCGCAGTATATGACCAGATCGCCTTTTCCAGCGCCCGCCCGCTGAGCGATTGCCCGAGTGTGCCCGGAAACATTTCAGGAAAGAGGGTGAGGAGATTAACCTGCCAGCTCATAACTGCCCCTGCCAGGTTTTAAGCACCTCAACCGGATAGACCAGCATAATGACATTCATCGTCAGGTTATCTCGCACGGTGCAGGCCATTGCAACCTCAACCACAATAAAAATCGCAATCGTAACCTTCACCGGAAGCCGCGCCGCGATCAGGAAGCCGATTGTCGCGGCAAGAATATCGCACATTGAATTCATAATGCTGTCGCCGAAGTAATTCAGCGAAATGGTCTGGGCGCGGTAACGCTCAATGATAAAGCTGCTATTCTCCAGTAACTCCCATCCGCACTCGACAACAAGCGCAAGCAGCAGGCGCACACGTAGCGGCCAGTCCCGTCCGATCAGCCAGAAGAAGCCGTAAAACAAAACCCCGTGCAGCATATGACTGGACGTGTAGGGATCAAACAGGAATTGCGAATTGGTAGAACTGTTGATATCACCCGACCAGAATCCTGCCTTCCCGCCGGTACCCCAGATTTTTCGGCCCATGGCGCTTTCAAGAAAAGCGGTGAGGGCCATCGCAAATGCGGCGAGCGCAGCTACTATGCCTGAACTTCTCAATGACTTGCGCGGTGTGGCGGAATCTTCAGTCATCAATCAATCCATCTGGTATATCCACAGTGACCGTTTTGCGCTCAACATCGACATTCAGGACATAAATATCTGCAAACGGAAGGTAGAAGTTCGGCTTTCCCTCGCGCCTGATGTCCAGCAGATCGCCCGCGCCGAAATTATCAACCCCCGTGACGACCCCGATAGCCGCGCCGGCCTCGTCAATCACCGAAAGCCCGATCAGGTCGTCATGGTAAAACCCGTCCTCGAGTGCCGGCAGTTTATCACGGTCGAGCCAGAGTTTGGTGCCACGCAGGGTTTCGGCGATATTGCGGTCATCAATTTCATCAACCTGCGCAATCCAGACACCACCCGCCTGGTGCTTCAGTTTTAATTGATGAGCTTTGGTTCCTGTCTCTGACGTATAAAGCGGACCGTAAATTTCCAGTGTCTTCGGGTCGTCGCCATAAGCTCGCACTTTTACCAACCCGCGCACACCGTGTGCCGTCGAGATTTCACCGATCAGAATGCGTTTCGTATTGTCCGTCACTGCATTTCCTTAAACATTAATCCCGGCTCGCGCCGGGATCTTGAATTTATCAGGCATTAATATTTGTTAGCCTTAGACCATATTGCAAATGGCATTATAGCGGTTCGTTTTTTTCAATTCCGCCTCAACACGTTCTCTCGCCTCTTTAAGCGCTGGGGGAACATAACCTGATGCATTGGCCTTCACCTGCGTTCCGACGTCATCCATCATATGATAACTGGCGAGGTGCTGAAACTGGTCTTTCAATTTTTCTTCATCTTGAACCGGACCCTCACTCCACTTAACCATACCAGCGCTGCCTATAATAAGAATCATTGAATATTCCTTTCCTGCATTAATTCCTCATGTATGAACCGACGTTAAACCAACCGATTCCGTATTTAAAATCGAACCGTTATGTCCGCGTATTCCTTAAAGGCATCCGGCCCTGCTAAAAGCAGGGCCGGTACAAAACTTATATTTAAGCTGTTGGTGTTTCGCCTTCGGCTAGTGCTTCTGCTGCGGCCTCTGCCGGAGCTTCGGCGGCTGGCTCTTCAGCCGGTTTTGCAGCTTCTTCAGCGGCGGCGCGTTTTGCTTCTTCAGCATCGGCCTTGGCTTTTTCTTCAGCTGCTTTCGCTTTTTCAATTTTCTCCGCTTTTTCGCGGACGCGCTCGATGGCTTTCGCCTTAGGTGCGGATTTCTTCGGTGACTCGACGTATGGAACGGCTTCGGTCAGTCCTGCTTTGGCGAGAAAAATGTTCACGCGCTCTGAAGGGATTGCGCCCTGGCTCAGCCAGTACTGGATGCGCTCTTTGTTCAGGGTTACGCGCTCGGCGTTGTCGTTGGACAGCATCGGGTTATAGGTGCCGACTTTTTCGATGAAGTTACCGTCACGTGGTGAACGGGAATCCGTTACAACGATACGGTAGAAAGGCAGGTTACGGCGGCCGCCGCGGGCCATACGGATTTTCAGTGACATAGTTTACTTTTCCTTCTTTGTGTTAAATTTAAATAGTGGGTTGTTATTGAATGGGTTGGTCGAACCCGCGCCCGGCATTCCGCCAAACGGGTTCTTGCCCAGAACGTCGCCGTTCTGTTGCATTTGTTCGGCGATGATGGATTGATCTTTTTCACCCATCAGGCCCTGCATCATCCCCATCATTTTGCCCATGCCCATTTTCTTCATGCGCTTCATGACGGTCTGCATATCTTGTAATTGCTTATAGAGTTTATTGATGTCCTGCACTGATGTGCCTGACCCTTCCGCAATACGGCGCTTACGCGACGCGTTGAGGAGAATTGGTTTTGCGCGTTCTTCCTTAGTCATGGAGAGGATCATGGCTTCCTGGCGTTTCATGACCTTGTCATCCACTTTGCCTTCCAGTTGCGACGCCATCGCCCCGAGGCCGGGAAGCATTTTGACAAGGCTACCGACGCCGCCCATTTTCTTCATCTGGTTCATCTGCGACAGCAGGTCGTTGAAATCGAATTCACCCTTGGCGAATTTGGCGGCCATTTTCTCGGCGTCGCCCTGATCGATATTCTCAATGGCTTTTTCCACGAGGCTGACCACATCACCCATGCCGAGAATACGGCTGGCAATGCGGTCCGGGTGGAATTGCTCGAGCGCAGTCCATTTCTCTCCAACACCGATCAGCTTCACAGGCTTGCCGGTCACGGCCTTCATGGAGAGGGCGGCACCGCCGCGCGCATCGCCGTCAACGCGGGTTAGCACGATCCCGGTCACGCCAACACGGTCGTTAAACGCTTTTGCAGTATTCACCGCATCCTGCCCCGTCATCGCATCAGCGACCAGCAGGGTTTCAACCGGGTTCATCGCCTTCTGGATCTCGGCGACTTCGTTCATCATGTCTTCGTCAACCGTCACACGACCGGCGGTATCGAGGATGACAAGATCGAAACCTTCTTTACGCGCCATATCCATCGCGCGCTTCGCAATCGCCAGCGGCTTTTCGCCCACAACGATTGGTAGTGTCGCGACTTCAGTCTGTGTGCCGAGGAGGGCCAGCTGTTCCTGCGCCGCCGGACGATAAACGTCGAGCGAGGCCATCAGCACTTTCTTACGCTGCTTCTCGGTCAGGAATTTCGCGATCTTCGCTGTGGTCGTGGTCTTACCCGAACCCTGCAGACCAACCATCAGGTAAGCAGACGGGGCGGGACCGAAGGTCAGTTCCTGCGTCGTGCTGCCCAGCATTTCAACCAGGGCATCATTGACGATCTTGACGATCTGCTGACCCGGCGTAACAGATTTGATAACATCTGCGCCAACAGCTTTTTCTTTAACACTGTCGATAAAGTCTTTAACGACGGGCAGGGCGACATCGGCCTCAAGCAGGGCCACGCGAATTTCGCGCATAGCCTCGGCAACGTCGGACTCGGACAACCCGCCCTTACCGCGCAGCTTGCCGAAAACCTTGCCTAATTTGTCGCCTAACGAGTCAAACATGCAAATTCCAAAAACAAAACAGCCGCAGTGAGCGTAAATTCGCCGACTGCGGGGTACCCGAAAGCACTGTAAACATTTCACAGTGGTTGCTGATTTCGTGGGGAAATTAGGGGTTTAAGGGGTGAATGTCAAGGATTTCACCGCATCCGGACTCATCCGGCGGATCTGCCGGGCATTTCCCATCGCGTCCAGACGGTCCTCGTCAAGAATCTGCTTTAAATTCAAGGCGATAGCCGCCAGGGTCTTTTCCGCATTCTCCTGCGTCAAAGGCAGATTGAAGATGGTCTTCACGTTGCCGCGCATACCGAATTCCGCCTGGATCAGTTTAAACGGCACAAAGCGTTCTGGCGTCGTAAAAACGCCCCCCATCGCCGCGACGATATGTTTATCACGCCGGGCGTTCTGAACCCCGTGAATCTGGTCGCGGATCACCAGGCCGAGCGCAGGCTTGCGGCCCCAGCTGGTATAGGTGGTCAGGAACGCAGCTTCCGACCCTGGCAGTTCAATGGGGTTCTCGGCATCGTTCAGGACCTGAATTTTGAATGTCTGCTCCGGGCGGGCGAACAGGACATCGGTTTTGGCCGTCACATGGTGCAGGCGGCCAATGCCGAGGGTCAGGAACACCTGATCGGTAAAATCGTTATCGGTCACAAACGCGTCCCGGTGCCGCAGGACCGCACGGACAATATTCGCGGCCTGTAATTCCGCGCCAGCTTTTTTAAAAATCTCTGAAAGACTGAACATGCGTTATCTTTACTCCGGAACACGCGGTCCGGCAACAGGAGCAGGAACAGCCGGACGGCTGATAATCTCCGCAGCCTTACGCCAGTTCGCCCGCGGGGTCAGGAGTTCCTTGAAATAAACCTGCTCCGCACAAAGCCTGCCGTAAATCATGGCCTGCACGATATTAGCCTCCGTCACGGGAAGGTCATGCAGGCCGTTCATGACGCCACTGTCGCTGAATTCAGGCACACTCAGACGACGGATCTGGCCTATGCCGTCTTTCTGATAAGCGGCGGTGAGGCCGAAGACAACGGGCAGGTCATTTTTATAATTTGTCATCCTGTCATAGACCATGACCGCGAAGCCGTGGCGGTTGATCGCCTTTTTGTAATCAGTCACGACCACGGCCTGCGAGGCGTGAAAAATTTCTTCATCGTTGTCGCTGCTGCGCCCAAAGGCTTCGTCAAAATAATTCTGAACCTTGCCAAAGGCGCGACCGAGATAAGTGTCTTCTCCGCCTGGCGTCTTCCGCACGAGCTTTTGTTCCGGCCTGGATTCAAATCCTAAGGTCACCGCAGGGCGGGAATTGAAATTAACCCGCATGCTGTAATCGATGCGGATGCCGAAATATTGCTTCCGCCTGAACCCTTCGCGGTCGAGCAGAAGGTAGTCGCGGATTTTCTGCACCGGCAAGTCGAGCGCTTTATCTGCGGTGAAGGGCAGTCCGCCGCGTAATGCCAGGACGGACAGGCGCTGGAATACGGCGCGCAGTTCAATCATCATAAAATTCCCTGTCTCATTCTTATTATTTATTGTGAAAAATCTATGCGCCTGCGCTAGGATCGGCAAAGTAAACCTTTGTTGCAGTACCACAAAGAAAGCCCGCTATGACGCTACAATTCCGCAAAATGCACGGTTTAGGCAATGATTTCGTAATTGTTGATAATCGCGACTTCTCCCATGCGTTTACCGCAGACCAGATCCGCCTAATCGCACACCGCCATTTCGGAGTCGGCTGCGACCAGTTCATCGTCCTTGAGCCCTCAGCCAAGGCCGACGTTTTCATGCGCATCTACAACCCTGATGCCTCTGAGGCGGGCACCTGCGGCAACGCCACGCGCTGCGTCGCACATCTGCTGGAGCGCAGTGAATGCACCATTGAAACCGTCTCCGGCATCCTCCCCTGCGAACGGCAGCCGGACGGACAGATCACTGTCGATATGGGCGCACCGCGCAGCATTGAGGACATCACCGTTGATAGCCGCGCCGCCACCGCCGTTGACATGGGCAACCCGCATTGCATCTTCTTTGTTGACGATCTGAACACCGTCAAGGTTGAGGCTGCCGGGCACCTGGTGGAATTTCACCCGCAATTCCCCAACCGCACCAATGTTGAATTCGTGCAAATCCTCGCCCCCGATAAAATCCGCATGCGTGTCTGGGAACGCGGGGCAGGGGTGACGCTGGCCTGCGGATCCGGCGCCTGCGCGACGATTGTGGCTGCAGCGTCAAAAAAGCTCAGTAACCGCAAGGCAGAACTCCTCCTCGATGGGGGTTCCTTGTTTCTGGACTGGCGGGATGGCGACGGCCATATCCTGATGACCGGTCCGGCTGCGTATATATTTGACGGGACCCTGAAAGCTCTTTAAAACCTGTATTATGTCACAAGACCCTGAAATCCTGACTTTTGGCTGCCGCCTCAACACCTACGAATCCGAGGTAATGCGCAGCCATGCGAAACAGGCCGGGATCGAGAACGCCATTATCGTCAATACCTGCGCCGTTACCAAGGAGGCCGAACGTGATGCCCGCCGCGCCATTCGCAAGGCCCGCCGCGATAATCCGGATGCCCGCATCATCGTCACCGGCTGCGCTGCGCAGATTAACCCGCAAAGCTTCGGTGACATGCCGGAGGTTAATCAGGTTATCGGCAACGACCTGAAGCTGAAACCCGAAACCTGGGGCCTTCCCGCCGCGGAGAAGATGCTCGTTAACGACATTATGTCGGTGAAGGAAACCGCGTCGCATCTCGTCGATGGTTTCGAAGGGCATACACGCGCTTTCCTGCAGGTCCAGAATGGCTGCGACCATCGCTGCACCTTCTGCATCATTCCTTATGGTCGTGGAAACTCCCGGTCCGTCCCGATTGGTGAAATCGCGGCGCAGGTTAAACACCTGGTCGCCGCCGGATACAAGGAAATCGTTTTCACGGGTGTGGATGTTACTTCCTATGGCCCTGATCTGCCGGGCACGCCGACCCTTGGCCAGATGATCCGCCGTGTTTTGGCCCTTGTGCCTGAACTTCCGCGCGTGCGCCTGTCCTCCCTCGATCCGGTCGAGATTGATGACGACCTCTGGCAGCTGATTGCGGAGGAACCGCGCCTGATGCCGCATCTTCATCTCAGCCTTCAGGCGGGGGATGATATGATTCTGAAGCGCATGAAGCGCCGCCATCTGCGCCAGGATGTAATCGACGTCTGCAACCGCGCCCGGTCCCTGCGCCCCGACATGGCTTTCGGCGCCGATATCATCGCCGGTTTCCCTACGGAAACCGATGAGATGTTTGAAAACACACTGAACATCGTCGAAGATTGCGACCTGACATTCCTCCATGTATTCCCGTATTCGGAGCGTGAGGGCACGCCCGCCGCACGCATTCCAAACCAGGTGCCCGTGCCGGTCCGCAAGGCCCGCGCGGCCCGCCTGCGTGAGGCAGGGAAGCGTAAGATGCAAAAATTCCTGCAATCCCATGTCGGCAAGACCATTGATATCATTGTCGAAAAGGACAATATCGGGCGCAGCCAGCATTTTGCCGAAGTGGAGCTTGCTTTTGCGGCGCAACCGGGGGAGATCATTCAGGTCTTTACAACAGGCGTAAAAGGCAACAAATTAACTGCAGACCTCCTTGAACAGAAGGCGATAGCGTAATGACCAAGACCGCGAACGCTCTGATCTTATTCGACCTGGTATCCACCATTACCGATGCCGGGCCGCGCTATGCCGAAGCCTATGCCCGCATGGCCGAGCAATATGGCCTCGGTTTCCCCGATCACGACGCCATAATGCAGGATCTTGGCAACAAGAACCTGAAGGAAATTATCGCCAGCCATTCCCCAGGTCTTGAAGCCTCCAGGATGCAGGCGTTTATGAATGACTGCAATAACGCCTGCGACACGCTGCTCTATGACATTCACTGGATTGAACGCCTGTTCGATCATGTCCGTGAGACCCTGACAACGTTGAGGGGACAGGGCCACACCATCGGCTTGTTCACCGGTACGCGGGAAGACGCGATGCAGTCACAACTGCGGTATCACAATATCCTGCAATATTTCGATCCCGTATTGTTACGTGGCAAGGATAATGAACGGGATGCGTCCACCCCGACCCAGGCACTGAAAATAGCGCAGATGAAATCCATGATCGCCGTGCACCGTGAGCGAGAGAATGCCGCAGGTCCTGTGATCGTCGTGGGCGACAGCATCAGCGATTATCATGCCGCCCGCGAGTGCAGCGCAATTTTTGTCGGCTTTAGCGAGAGCTGGTCCAAAGCGCTGGATATGAAAGAAGCCGGCATTGGCACGACGTTCAGCGATTACCGCGATCTCTCCGGTATCATCAGTACCCTGACCCTGGCCTACGCCCCGGACAACAGCCTGCGCAACGGCTTCAGGCCGACAGCGTAATCAGGGATTTTCCAGCTTGGGCATCCGCACGATTTTCGAAGTGCCGCGTTCCACACCTTTATGAAGGTCCATCATCCGCCACTGGTAGATCATAAAACTGAGCGCGAGGCAGGCGGTGAGCATATCCTGCCCCTGCGTTTTGTCCGCCAGTGAGGTCATGGTGCTCATAATCCGTGTCAACGGTTCCGCGGCAAAAAACCCCAGCACGGCACCGATGCGAAGCCGCGTTGAGGCCGCCGCGTGAAAAGCTTTACTGACTTCAAGGATGGCGTCGTGCGCCACGGGTGTGCCTGGTTCGGGCTGAGTATCGATAACCTGTGTTGCCGTTCCGGTAAAATGATCTCGCATATCCCTTGCCAGCAGCCAGCGTGACAACAGGACGGGCAGCACCGTTCCGGCAACGCCGCCGCTAAAGGTGATAATTGCGCGCGCCATCCCGCCCTGCGCCGTAATCGCCGCCGCGAACGCGGTGACCAGAAGTCCGCCCTGAATGACAGGATCTTTGATCAGGCTTTCCTGAAAAGATGTGTGTACAGCCTGTCCGTCAAAAGTGCGGTAGCGTTTTTGCTGCGCGGTTTCTAACATAGTGATCCCTGTCTGTTTGATGGGGTGAGCTGCGGCATTTAAAAGTCTATTTCATCGCTAAGCTATAGTATCCATTCACGACCCACCAAACTATGAATATATTCCTAATAAATTCTCCCCTTGTTCCTCTCGGTCCTGGACTTTATATCTCTGTCCATCATGGTTTTCTGGCGCAAAGACAAAGACAGGCAAGATACCGTACCCGAGGCTGCTCAGGCCCCGGCGGTTGTCGTTACGCCTGTGCCTGTGCCTGAGCCTGCCGCCGCCGTTGAAGGCGACCGGCCGGGCGAAACCTGGGTTTCGCGCCTTGGTATGGGTCTGGCTAAATCCTCGGCGAAGCTTGGCACCGAACTCACCGATCTGCTGACCAAGCGCAAGCTGGACCAAGAGATGCTGGACCGGCTGGAAGAGGTGCTGATTACCGCCGATCTCGGGCCTAAGACGGCGGCGCGCATCGTCGCCGACTTTGCCGAAGGTCGCTTCGGCAAGGACATTGACGAAGCCGAGGTGAAGCAGGCGCTGTCCGACACCATCGCAAAAATTCTGATCCCTGTGGCAAAGCCTCTCATCATCGACAAGCCGGAGAACGGCCCGTTCGTCATCCTGATCTGTGGCGTCAACGGCGCGGGCAAGACGACCACCATCGGCAAGCTCGCCCATCGCTGGGTGAGGGAGGAGGGCCGCCGCGTTACAGTCGCCGCCGCTGATACCTTCCGCGCCGCAGCGGTTCAGCAGCTTAAAGTCTGGGTCGACCGGGCGGGTGCGTCGTTCTTCTCTAAGGATGAAGGGGCGGACGCCGCCGCCGTTGCGTATGAGGCCTATGCCAGGGCAAAGGCGGAGAATGCGGACATCCTGATCATCGACACGGCTGGCCGTCTGCAGAACAAGACCAACCTGATGGCCGAGTTGGAAAAAATCATGCGCGTCCTGAAAAAGCATGACGAAAATATCCCGCATGCGGTCCTGCTGGTCCTTGATGCGACCACCGGCCAGAACGCCTATTCCCAGGTGGAGGTGTTCACAGAGATCACCAGGGTCACCGGTCTGGTCGTCACCAAGCTGGACGGTTCCGCCAAGGGCGGGGTGGTTGTGGGCCTGGCCGACCGCTTCGGCCTGCCCATCCATGCCGTGGGCGTGGGAGAGGGTATTAACGATTTGCAGGCCTTTGACGCCAATCAATTTGCAAAATCCCTGACGGGTCTGGTATAACCGGGCATATTCATAAAAAAAGAAGAGGGTTATAATAATGTGTACGCATGGACTGGGCTACAGTTTTGCAGTGGCCGCTTCAATGGATCAACGCACCCGCACTGCCAAAAAGGCGCTTATGCAACCGGACGCCACCGCGAAATATCTTGGTGCGGCAACCGATGGGTTTAATGTAACTTTTGCCCGCCTGGAGGTCACCTCGGGGAAGGGTGACGTTCAGGTGATAGAGGCATCACCTTGGGATATTGAAATAATCCGTAAGAATCCGGCCTTCCCGCAATCCCTTCACACTGTCCTGTGCCAAGCCCAATATAAAATCGAGGAATTCAAAAAGGCTGAAGAGCTCCAGCGCCGGGAGGAATGGGAAAAGACCGTTGCCAGCATTAAAAAATGGGCCAGGAAAGTGCTGCCTTTCTGATCAGGGGTTCTTGTCAAAACGGCGGAAATCAAGGATCATGATATTATGTTCAAAGGTCCAAAAAATTTCCGTCCCCGTAAGTTCAGAGATGCCCAGGAAGCCTTCGCGGCCATTCAGGAAATCTATAACGCAAACATCGCGTATCTGCGCAATAGCTTCGGGGATTTTGCCAATGGCAAGATCCCGTCGGGCCGCATCACCGCGTGTTATCCCTACATCAAGATAACGGTCGAAACGGCCAACCGCGCCGACACCCGCCTGTCATACGGCTTCGTTCCGAAACCGGGCGAGTACTACACCACCGTTACACGCCCTGACCTGTTCGATCATTATTTCCGCGAGCAGCTTCGCCTCCTGCTCATCAACCACAAAGAACCGGTGGAGATCGGCGTCAGCGAAACACCCATTCCGATCCACTTCGCCCTGGGCGAGGAATTCCATCTGGAACAGGACCTGACGCAGCAGCAGATTGAAACGCTGCCCTTCCTGTTCAACCAGCCTGATTTGGAATTGATGGACGACGAGATTCCGAACGGCACCTACAACCCGCGCCACGGCGATCCGGCGCCCCTGGCCCTGTTCCGCGCGCCGCGCGTTGACCTGTCCATCATGCGTCTCCGCCATTATACGGGCACCGTGGCCAGGCACTTCCAGAACTACGTCATTTACACCAACTACCAGTTCTATATCGACCAGTTCGTGCGCATCTGTCACGAGATCATGTCGCCGACCGATGACCCGGAGCTGCGCCGCGAACGCGCGCAATACAGCGCCTTCGTCGAACCCGGCAACAAGGTCACCATCAACAAAAACCTCAGCAATGCAGGAGAAGAAGAGGCTGCGGGAAAGCCACTGTCCCGCATGCCGCAGATGCCCGCCTTCCACCTGAAACGCCCCGATGGCAGCGGTATCACCATGATCAATATCGGCGTCGGCCCATCCAACGCCAAGACCATCACCGACCATGTCGCCGTTCTGCGCCCCCATGCCTGGGTGATGCTCGGCCACTGTGCGGGCCTGCGCAATTCCCAATCGCTTGGCGACTATGTTCTGGCGCACGGTTACTTACGCGAGGATAACGTTCTCTACCGCGACTTGCACCCCAGTATTCCGTTGCCGGCCCTCTCGGAGATTCAGCTCGCCCTTGAAAAAGCGGTGGAACAGGTGACAGGCCTGCGCGGCTACGACCTGAAGAAAATCATGCGCACTGGCACCGTCGCTACCGTCGACGACCGCAACTGGGAACTGCGCCCGCAACTGCGCCAGAATTTACGCCTAAGCCAGTCGCGCGCCATCGCCCTTGACATGGAATCCGGCACCATCGCCGCCAACGGGTTCCGCTTCCGTGTGCCCTATGGCACGCTGCTGTGTGTCTCCGACAAACCTTTGCACGGTCAGTTGAAATTGCCGGGCATGGCTGACAAATTCTACCGCGACCGCGTCGACCAGCATTTGCAGATCGGCCTTCTGACCATGGCAATGCTGCGCGAAACCGGTTCGGCGAAACTGCATAGCCGAAAACTGCGAAGCTTCAATGAGGTTGCATTTCAATAAGGGTTTTTCTGCCTAGGCAGTAAGCCTTAGGCGATATGACATCTTGTTAAAAAAAACGGCACCTGATGAGGTGCCGTTTTTTTAAATCTCTGAATTCCTTTAAACGCTGATGTTCACGATACTGCCGCGCTGCTGCGTGGTTTTGGCGTCGGAGGCGCGGTCGCCACGGCTGTCGTTCAGGCTGACCACATTGCTGCGGCGGCTTTCGGATTGCTGTGTCTGTGCGGCGGCCGTGCTGGCCGGCTTGGTCTTGGTTTTTTCCTTGTCGTCCTCTTTACGCTGATCGACGCGGACCTGGTCCTGTCGCTGCGAAATAGGATTGGTCACCGCTGCTTGTGCGGCTGAAGAAAATGAATCTACCTGGATTGGCATCTTAGCCCCTTATGAATCGAACCCACCTTATAATAGCCTACAGGACAACCCTTAACAAAACCTTTCCTGAATATTAACGCTTTTTGATTTCCGGAACTTAACCGGTTGGTAACATTTGACGGGTAAGGTAGGGGCAGAGTGTGTGAAGTGGCGAGAACCGGGGGGTTCGGACCGTTTCTGTGTGGGCGATCTAAATCAGGATAAAAAAGCCCAGCAGTATATTCAGGCGGTAAGCCCGGCAACGGTTAGGTTGCCATGAGGGCGCCCGGCGATTTTTTATCGTCGAACGTGCGTAAAACTGAATGCTGTTTTTTTGGGGTTAACAGATGGACTTAAGACTTTTCGACCGATCGCCGGAGATGGCTCCCATCCTTGTGCGTCTTTATGAAAGCCAGAAGCTTTACAGCCTCGCCAGTGATGAAACACCGGCGGCGAGGGCGGAGCTGACCGGCGCAATTGCGGCGCTGCTGGAAAAGGATCTTCCCGTTGGCGAACGCGAACTGGTTTCCGATCTTCTCATCAATCTTATGCGTCAGGCCGAAAAAGACCTGCGCGAGGCTTTATCAGAACGCCTTTCCACAATGGAGCATGCGCCGTTGCGGATTGTCCTGCACATGGCGAATGATGAAATTTCGATTGCGCGCCCGGTACTGCGCCATTCACCTGTCCTCAGCGACCTTGATCTGATGTACATTATAAAGTCCAAGGACGCATCATACTGGCAGGAGATC
>JAQGJB010000075.1 GCA_028290825.1 Micavibrio sp. | reverse complement strand
TTCTTTCCCCATATAAGACGCCATTTTGTCGGGAAGCCCGTTCAGATGCTCCTTGTAAGCCTCCTGGCCGTGCTGCGCCACGTAGTCATGGACGCCGCCCAGAGCCTTGCTGGTCTCCTGATTCACCTGTGCCGCGATTTTGGCGCGGTCCCATTTATTATCGATGGAGGCCTGCATATCGCTCATCGAGGAACCGCCTCCGCCCTCGAGCTTCTTGATCACCTGGATTTTTCCGTCCCCGGCAGATCCCTCCGACGAGGCATCGACATAAACCTGGTGCCGGACGTCATCCAGTGCGATCTCGCTGAAGGCATAACCCGGCTCGCCTTTTTCTGCCATCATCCGGATGACAGCGAGATGATTATTCCCAATTTTTGCCCCGGCCTGGACCATACCGAGAGCCGTACCGGCGATGGCCAGCGGCACGCCGGTAATTACCCTTCCAACCATACGTATTCCGACCGCGCCCCCCACATCACGGGCCATTTCGGCGTGATCGGGGTCACAGCCGGCGTTGAGGTTGAATGCTTTCTTGACCATGGTCTTGGTAAGACATGCGCCGACCCCATCGCCTGTCTTCACCTGAGACAATTCATCATAACGCCGAATCAATACCGCTGATTGCGTGGAGATGCCTTCATACGCCTTTTTTTCAGCCCAGTTTTCCGGCGCGTCCATCACATTATTAAATTTTTCAGCCACCTTGCCCGCGGCGGTCAGAAAATCGCCCATTAAACAGTCCTAAAAAAAAGAAACCCATTTCTATATACGGATCGCTTCATTATGCTCCTGAAATCTTAAGACGCGGTAAAATAAGCCGCCTCAGAACATTCTACTGCGAGAACTATCAGGATGACCCATCAGCGCACGATTTCAAACTGGCTTTTCCTCTGCGCCTTCATGGTGTTTGCCATGGCGGTGATCGGGGCGGTGACCCGGCTCACTGAATCGGGGCTGTCGATCACCGAGTGGAAACCGATATCCGGTGCCTTGCCACCCCTCGGTCAGGCGGCATGGCAGCATCAGTTCGACCTCTATAAACAAAGCCCCGAATTCGCCGCAAAACATTTCTGGATGGATCTTGAAGACTTCAAAAAGATCTTCTTCTGGGAGTGGTTGCACCGCCTGTGGGGGCGCAGTATCGGGCTTGTCTATGCGCTGCCGCTGCTGTGGTTCTGGGTCAGGAAACAAATTCCCTCCGGCTATGGCTGGAAGCTTGTCGCGCTTCTCGCCCTCGGCGGACTGCAGGGATTTGTCGGCTGGTTCATGGTCAAAAGCGGCCTTGTCGATCGCCCGTCAGTCAGTCATTTCCGTCTGGCCGTGCATCTCTCGCTGGCCCTCTTTCTTTATGCGGCCATGGTCTGGGTCGGGCTTGATCTGCGCCGGTCCCCTCCGGACCGGGATGAATCGCGGATGGACCTGTCACGCCTCGTGCTGGCTGGCTGGGGCTTGCTGACGCTGCTCTCCGTTACGATCGTCTGGGGGGCTTTTGTTGCGGGGCTGAAGGCGGGATTGATCTACAACACATTTCCGCTGATGGGGGACGGGTTGATTCCGCCCGATTTCGGCAGCGCCTTTACCGCAGCGCCCGGGGTGCAGTTTACGCACCGCGTCCTGGCCATGGCCACCCTGACCGGTACACTCGCCTATGCCTCGGCCACGCGGCGGGTCAACAGGTTTGCGCCCTATCTGGCGGCAATGGTTGTGGTGCAGGTGGGTCTGGGGATTGCGACCTTGTTGTCGGTGGTCAATATCGGTCTGGCGACGCTGCATCAGGCGGGGGCGATCACGCTTCTGACTCTGGCCCTCGTGTCACAGCATCAATTGTTGAACCTGAAAAAAATCTAGGCCGGTTGCGCGGTGACGGGGGCCGGTGCATGACTCATGGGAAGGTTCATCGCCTTTTGCCGGCAATAATCCATGATGGCCTGACGGCGGTTGCCGTAGACGCTGCCTGCCGCCTTAAGGTCCATGCAAACGTCAAGATTCGGCAGGATCTGTTTCAGGGCGCCTGAAAACTGTTCATGCAGTCCTTTGCCTTTTTCCTTATGAACGGCGACCGCGGTCCAGCCTTTTTGTTGCAGAAGCTGAGCCACCTGACGCAGATGCGCTTCGGTCGCCTTGGCCGGGACGTAGATATATGAACCATGATCGACAACGCAATCCGACCCTTTCCCTAGTTTCCCAAGGGACGGCATGTTGTTTAAAAGGAGGTAAGAACCGGCCAGATTAAACAGCGACGAGAGACCAAAGCCGCTTTTGTTACGCTGGCGGTATTTTTCGCGGGCTTCCTGAACCGCGTCACGCTCTGACTCGGCCTTTTCGGCGCGCGCCTGGGTTACCCGGGCAGCCTCGGCCGGGTCGGTCTGGTCTGGCGGTGATGTCTCTGCGTTGGTCGTCACGGGCGCACCTGAATATCGTTGATGGACCTTTTTACACTATCTAAAGGCCGGAATGCTAATATTAATTTGAACTTCACGATCCTGAAACGGGCTGGGGGCCGGGGCGCGGATGGCGGAAACCGGTGCCTGATACGTCATATCGGCGAGATTTTCCTTTTGTTCCTGACGCTTTTCGGCCCACATTGCCTGACGGTACGGGGTGACGTTCAGGAGCGTCTCAGGGTCCAGCGCGCTGTAGATCCGGTTCAGGGCCTGCACAAACCCGGCATCACGACTGAGGATTTCGGGGTTCCAGACGATCTCGTCCACTGGCGGGATTTCGATCAGCATCTGCTGCGCCACGATTTCGGCGAGGCCGAGGTAATTGCTCTGCTTCTGTTTTTCCTGTGGCTTTGCCGTCATGTTCAGCATCGCCAGCGAGGACGGCATGCCGACGATCGACCCGAAGCCCAGCGCGGCCTTCAGGTTTTTATCGACGGCAGAGCTTTCTTCCGGCTGGCCGTAACCGCGGATAAACGGTTGGGACGGGATTTCCAGCCTGAGTGCGTCCTCTGCCGCCGGGGCAGAGGCGAGTTTAACGTTTTGCGGCTTTTCTTTCTGAACCGGGGCAAGAGGCGGTGTCCGGGTCTTCGCGGCGGCGGCAACGACCGCCGACACATTCGCGGTCCTGCCCGTGCTGCGCGCACGGATACGGTATTCGAACTCTTCACGTTCGGCGCGTTTTTGTGCGTCGGGGAAGTTGGTGCGCAGGACCTTCATCATCGCCATGCGTTCTGCGGCGGACAAAGCCTCATTCTCCCACGGCCTCTCTCCGGCGGAAAAAAGGATGTTCATCAGGTCGGTCGGCGTATCGCCGTTCTCCGCAGGGCCGAAACCTTCCTGATAAATTCCGGTCCAGTCGTCTGCGGCAAACATTTCTTTATCAACCGTGACGTCCAGCGCGACACTGGCGCCGCTCGCGGCAATGTCGCCCGCCATGCGTGAAAAACGTGCGGCCAGGGCGGATTTCGAACCCTTCTTCGCCTTACGTCCTTTGGCCCGGGCCTTGCCAGGCGGCGTTTCGGGACCCGAGGCTGCGGGGAGGGAAGGTTCCGGCGTGTCGAAAGCGAAAGAGGCGCGGCCCTCACCGTCACCATCCCCGTCTTCGTCGTCTTCGGTTTCAGTGTCTTCAGCTACAGGCGGGCTATAAAAAGTCAAATAGCCTGCATCCAGGACAGCATTTTGCCCCGGACGATCAATCCTGTCTTTTACATCTGAATCAGGGGCCACGAGCCATACCCTGTAGGTGAATTACGCGTGGCCTATTTTGCCATGAAACGGCAGACAAACAAGCCTAGTTCGGTGTCGTGACCGGTTTATCTTCATCTGATCCGTCATCGACCGGCGGCCATGGTTTCACCTGCACCTGGCCGAGCAGTTTGGCCACGGTGTCCTGGGTCCGGTCCATAGAGGCGGCGAGGCTGTTGCAGGCTTCCGGCGTAGTGATGATTTCCTTGTCGATGGTGCGGTTCGCATGCTCGGCCGCCTGTTCAATCAGTTTCAGGTAATCCTTTATTTCTTTCGGCTTGATATAAGTCTGGTCGTTGACGGCGGCATCAATCCTGTCCTGCTTTTCTTTCATGACCGGATCGACCGCGCCGGTCCAGCTGCTGAAGCGTCTATCCATGCCTTCGCGCAGGGCCGGGTTGTCGCGGCCGCACGCCTTTACCGCCGTGCCGACATCGCGCTCCACCATGTAAACGGCGCGCAGGATGCCGAAGCCTTCGCGGATATAGGCCAGATGCTCCAGTTCCTTTGGCTGCAGCTTCGCGCCGATTTCCTTTGAACGCTTGTCCACCTTCAGGCGGTAGGGGTTGTCGGTGACTTTTTCCGGTGCGGCTTTTCCAGCCCCCTCTTTGACCGGGGCCGCGGCAGTTTCATCCGCAGCGTAGACAGGGGAAGCTGCCAGCATCAGCGCAAAGCTCAGGGCGACAGCAAAAATTCGGGTCCGGGTCATGATCATGCCTTTTGTGGTTATCTCCTGACAGGATACATCAGTTTGTCTTTGGGCGGCAATTGCTGCTTGCGGCAATGGAACTGTCCGCGCCGGAAAGACAAAACCGTAATCCGCAAAAAAGAAGCCGCCGGTGACTAACCGGCGGCCAAGGGGGACAATGTCTTTATGGTCATTGCTGGAACGGACTGTTTAATCTGCGGGGCAACAGAACCGTCAGCTCGCATAAAGACAAACTGAATCTCAGTTTACATATATTATGGTAAATATTCGGTGAACACTGCGCTGTTAGGCGTGAAAAACCCCGCCGGAGATTACCGCGGCGGGGTTTAAAATTGTTTAAATTCAGATAGTTATTCGGTAATCCGGTTCCACCAGCCCTTTTTCTTCTGTTCCGGGGCTGCTTCCTGGACAACTTCATACGGCTTCTGGGCCTGATTGGCCGAAGCGGCAGCAGCCTGACCTTCATTGCCCTCATCCGAACGCGGACGGCGGCCATAGAATTTCGGCTCGATCTTGGTGCCGCCCGACGGGGCCGGGATTACCGGCTGGCCTTCGAAACCGGTTACGCCTGATGACGGACGTTCGGCCCGTGGTTCACGGCGTGGCCCTCTTTCACTACTGGCTTCACGCGGCGCGCGTGGAGCGCGTTCCGGGCGAGGCGCCCTTTCGGCATTCGGGTCGCGTGGTTCGCGGGGTGCACGTTCGGCGCGTGGGGCGCGTTCAGTGTTGCCTTCACGCGGGGCAGCAGCAACATTGCCTTCGCGCGTTACGCCATCACGGCGGCCACGTCCACCACGGCGACCACGGCGACGATTGCCTTCGCTGCGCAGTTCGGATGGATCACGGTTGCCGTCGACGTCATCGGCTTCATCCGGTTCCGCCGGTGCGACGTTGCCGAAATTGTCGTTTTCATCTTCGTTCTGAACAGCCTTGATCGACTCACCCATTGGCGGATCGACCAGTTCGCTGTCAGGACGGCGCGGTGTGCGGTTACGGTCACGACCGCCACGACTGCGGCCACCACGTTCGCGACCACCTTCACGGCTACCTTCTCTGGCACCTTCGCGGGGTTCGCGGTTACCTTCACGTGGCTCGCGGGCTTCGCGCGGTTCACGGTCACGGTTTTCCGAACGCTCCTGCGGTTTTGTTTCTTCGCCGTCTTCGTCATCGGAATCCGGATCGGCCATTTTCACGGCGTCGATCTTGAAGCCTGACGGGGCGAGTGATTCATCGACACGCACCATCACGGTGAACTCATAGCGGCGTTCCATATCCGCGAGCATTTCGCGTTTATGGTTCAGGATGTAAATCGCCACAGCATTCGGCAGGGTCAGGTGAATCTGCATGCCGCGTGAACGGACGCCCTCTTCCTCAAGGCCGCGCATCACAAGAATGGCGGAGTTATCAAC
>JAQGJB010000062.1 GCA_028290825.1 Micavibrio sp. | reverse complement strand
TAAGGAGAATAAACTTGGCCCGTATTGCTGGCGTTAACGTTCCAGATAAGAAACGTGTTCCTATCGCCCTTCGCTATGTTCATGGTATCGGTCAGACGACCGCTATGAAAATCTGTGCCTCAACCGGCATTGATGTCACCCGTCGCATGAACGACCTGACGGAAGACGAACTGAACTCCCTCCGTAAAGAAATTGAAAACATGGGCATCCTCATCGAGGGTGATCTGCGTCGTGAAGTTTCTCTCAACATTAAACGTCTGATGGACATGGGCTGCTACCGCGGTCTGCGTCATCGTAAGGGTCTCCCGGTCCGCGGTCAGCGCACCAGCACCAATGCGCGTACGCGCAAAGGTCCTGCGAAGCCTGTCGCCGGTAAGAAGATCGTCAAGAAATAATCAGATATAGATAGAGAGATATAGAATCATGGCTAAAGCAGAAAAAGCAGAAGGCAAAGGCGGCAAAGCCGCTAAAGGCCGGAAGAAAGAACGCAAGAACATCATCTCCGGGATGGCGCACGTGAACTCCACGTTCAACAACACCATCATCACAATCTCGGATGCACAGGGGAACGCTGTTTCCTGGTGCTCCGCCGGTCAGATGGGTTTCAAAGGCTCACGTAAATCGACACCGTACGCTGCTCAGCTCACCGCTGAACAGGCTGGCCGCAAGGCTCAGGAACATGGCATGAAAGAACTCGACGTTCAGGTTAAAGGTCCGGGTTCGGGCCGTGAATCCGCATTGCGCGCTCTGCAGTCGATCGGCTTCACCATCAAGTCGATCAAAGACATCACGCCGATCCCTCACAACGGCTGCCGTCCGCCGAAACGCCGTCGCGTTTAATTCATTTAGGGGAATTGCAGATGGCAAGAACGAGCAACTCAGATTTGGCAAAAATTTTCGCCACGACTGCTGCTGTTTGTGTCGTCTGCGTTCCTTTGATTTCTAAAATAGCCGATGCCAGCCAGGCAATGGATGGCTGTCATCGAATCAAGGGCGAGGAAGTCAGGCAGGCGATGACTGCTGCTACTCCTTACCTCCTCTGGATGACGAAAGAAGACGGATGCAGGGATGGCTACGCGAAGCCTGCGGTAAAATAGATTTTAACATGTCCCGGTTTGCCGGGATGACACACGAAAGCAAAAGGGAAGATTATGATTCAGAAAAACTGGCAAGAACTGATTAAGCCCTCCAAGATTGAAATCGAGCACGGTAATGATGCCCGTTGCATTGGCAAAGTTGTTGCTGAACCGCTGGAGCGTGGTTTCGGTCTGACACTGGGCAATGCTCTGCGTCGTATCCTTCTCTCCTCCCTGCAGGGTGCAGCAGTGACCGCCGTTCAGATCGATGGCGTTCTGCATGAATTCTCCAGCATCGAAGGCGTACGTGAAGATGTCACCGACATCATTCTGAACATCAAGGCTTTGGCCGTGCGCATGCACGTTGAAGGCCCCAAGAAAATGCGTCTCCATGCCGAGGGTCCATGCGAAGTGACCGCAGGCATGATCGAAGCCGGTGCCGACATCGAAATCATGAACCCTGACCTTGTCATCTGCACGCTGGATAAAGGCGCGAAGCTGAACATGGAAATGACTGTAAACACCGGTAAAGGCTACCGTCCGGCAGCGCTGAACCGTCCGGAAGATGCTCCAGTGGGCTTCATTCCAGTCGACAGCGTTTTCTCGCCAGTTCGTAAAGTGTCCTACGATGTTGAAACCGCCCGCGTTGGTCAGATCACAGACTACGATAAACTGGTGATGTCGATTGAAACCAATGGCGTTATCACACCTGATGATTCAGTTGCCTATGCTGCCCGCATTCTGCAGGACCAGCTGCAAGTGTTCATCAACTTCGAAGAACCACAACAATACGCCGCCGGTGAGCAAGAGGCTGAGCTTCCGTTCAACCGCAACCTGCTGCGCCGCGTTGATGAACTGGAACTGTCCGTTCGCTCTGCAAACTGCCTGAAGAACGACAACATTGTTTACATCGGTGATCTGGTTCAGAAATCCGAAGGTGACATGCTGCGTACGCCGAACTTCGGCCGTAAATCTCTGAACGAGATTAAAGAAGTGCTGACCGTTATGGGTCTCCACCTCGGCATGCAGATCGAAGGCTGGCCGCCAGAGAATATTGAAGACCTCGCCAAGAAAGTTGACGAGCCGTTCTAAACTAAATGATGGTGGGCGGAGTGTTCCGCCCGCCGTTTTATAGGGCATGGTGCCCGCCTTTATCTTCGATGTTTTGCATGTCGGTAAAGATCGCAATGGTTCTTCCCCCGGAAGGCCGCAGTTAGAGAAAGTGATTTGTTATGAACCACGGAATTAAACAACGTAAACTTGCCCGTACCACGTCTCACCGTCTGGCGATGTTCGCCAACATGTCAGCCGCACTGGTTAAACACGAACAGATCACGACCACGCTGATCAAAGCGAAGGAACTGCGTCCGTTCACCGAGAAACTGATTACGCTGGCGAAAAAGGGTGGCTTGGCCAACCGTCGCCGTGCGATTGCGATCATGCGTGACGAAGAACAAGTTGCAAAACTGTTCGACGTTCTCGGCCCACGTTACAAGGACCGTCAGGGCGGCTATATCCGCATCATGAAAGCGGGCTTCCGTTTTGGTGACGCAGCAGCAGTTGCTGTGATTGAGTTCGTCGACCGTGACGTAAGCGAAAAAGGTAAAGACAGCGGCCAGGACAACTATGTCGAGAGCGATCACGAAGCTCACGAAGTTGGTGAAGACGGCGAACTGAAAGCCAAAAAGAAACCAACCGTTCGCAAAACAGCGAAAACCGGCGGTGTTTCCAAGGCTGGTAAGAACGTCGGCGGCAAGCCAACGACGCGCAAAGCGTCGCAACGCGGCAAATAAGATTATTCCAGCCTGTCTGGAAGAGAAAAAGCGGCCTTTACGGGCCGCTTTTTCTTTGGGACACTTTGTCATGACTATGATGGTGCCATATCCGGATGATATCAGGCCGCTGACGTCGCTGCGTTTCTTCGCGGCATGGGTGGTCGTTTGTTATCATCTGATTTATTTTATCGATGTCTTTTATCCGGCTGCTGTCGTCAAGGGTATTCCCATGCATCCCGGCATCCTTCCTTTTTTGCAAAAAGGTTATCTGGCTGTAGATTTTTTCTTCATCCTCAGCGGTTTTATTCTGGTGCATGTTTATGGTGCTGCCTTGGCGGCGGGCCGTGTCGGGCTGCGCGAATTTTATGGCCGGCGTCTGGCGCGGCTTTATCCGCTGCATTTCCTGACGCTGGTTTTTTTTGGTGCGCTTTACGTGTTGCGGTGGGTTCCGGCGCCTTCGCCTGATACGTGGCTGGCGCACCTGTTCATGGTGCAGTCCTGGGGACCGAACCCATTATGGCCCCGCGCGTTAAACGGGCCGTCCTGGTCGATCAGCGCGGAATGGCTGGCTTATCTTTGTTTCCCGGTTGTCCTTGCCTTCATGAAGGGGCGCCGGCCACGGTATAATCTTGTCGTTGCCGTGATTGTGATGGTAATCGTTTCCTGTGCCGGACGCATGATTTTCGGCCATTATAGCTCCGACCAGATTACCTGGTGTTTTTTTCGTGTGCTTCCTGAATTCGCATTTGGCGCGGCGTTGTATCAATTCTGTGCCGTGCGGGTGCCATTACCGGAGCCTGGTCTGATCCTGGCGATACTGGCGGTCTTTCTGTTCGGCGCGGTCAATACGGCGCTGCCCGATCCAATCATGCTCCTTGTCTTCGGCGGCGTCATCGTGGCGGCTGGAGATCTGTCGCGGGTGGGCGGGAAGGACAATTTTCTCCAGAAACAACGATGGGTCTATCTCGGCGATATTTCGTATGCTGTCTATATGCTTCATTATCCCATGATGGTGATTATTTTCGGCGGAGCGTTGAAAATCTCAGGTCTGGAAACTTTCGGCACTATTTTCCCGTTACTGGCTGCGCTGTGTAGTGTTGCGCTGATCACATTGTCGGCACTCGCCCATCAATGCGTCGAGAAACCCTTCCGGCGCTGGGCCGGACGTAGGCTAATGCCGGAGCGTCCACAATAGAGATGCGGGCCTTGTGCGGTGCAAAACGCCTCTTTTCAAAGCCTTAATTTTTATCTGTTAACATCAAGGGATGAATTGGCATCCCATAGGCTCTATGGCATTCGCTGTGCTTTTATCGCTCGCGCTTTATGGCTGCGCCGGATCGCTGCCGGTTCCGGGCGGGGACGAGCAGGTTAACAGCAAGGGGTACGATTCACAGGAGGACTTCATTAGCCGCGTCAACGGCCTGCAGATCGGCATGAGCGAGTCTCTCGTGCTGACCATGCTAAAAAAGAACGAGAGTGATCTGATCCGCCTGAGCCGTCCCGAGATCATGACGGCGCTTTATGGCGGCGGTAATTCAGGATTTAACGGAACCTATGAGGAGCAGGAGCGTGCGCGGGCCTTCCTGCAGACGCTGAGCGGTTTCAAAATGAGCTATGTCAGTACGGAGAAGGATCACGGGTTTTCCTCGCTGATCCGCATGAAGACGCATGAAAGCGGATATAACTATGTCCTGACACTGGTGTTCCAGAATGGGCGGCTATTCGACAAACCTGTCCTGTCCGGCGGCTTGGTCGATGGGTACAGCAGCAAGACCGTCTTTGACTACCTGAACCCCGGAAATATTTTCGGCACAAGGTTCTGATCTGCCTCAATTTTGTCACAGGTTGAACTCTTGAGGGGGGTGGGGTTTCGGTTTATATTTTTTCCTATGCAGATATTCATTTTCAGGATTGTCCTTGTCGCCGGTCTTGTCACCGGCCTTTGTTTTGACAGCGCACTGGCGCAGGAAAAAATTGTCCCCGACAACAAACCGCAGATTACGATGTCATTTGCGCCCCTGGTTAAAAAAGTTGCCCCCGCCGTCGTCAATATCTACACCAAGCGCACGGTCGTGCGCAGCGTCGCCAACCCGTTGCTGGACGATCCGTTTTTCAAGCAGTTCTTCGGCAACAGTTTCGGCTTCGGCATCCCGCAGGATGATGCGGTGGGGCGTAAAAGCGTCGAAGGGGCGCTGGGGTCCGGGGTGATCATCGGCGAGGGCGGGCTTGTCGTCACCAACGCACATGTAGTGCGCGGCGCCGACCAGATCAGTGTCGCCCTAAATGACGGGCGGGAGTTTGAGGCGAAGCTGTCCCTAATGGACGAGCCATCAGATCTGGCGATCCTGCGCGTCAATACGCGGGGTGCGAAGCTGCCCACCGCCACACTGAAGCCGAGTGAGACGCTGGAGGTCGGAGATCTTGTGCTGGCCATCGGCGACCCTTTCGGCGTCGGTCAGACAGTGACGTCGGGGATCGTTTCGGCGCTGGCGCGTTCCTCGCTCAGCATTAATAATTATAATTTCTTCATCCAGACGGATGCGGCGGTCAACCCCGGCAATTCGGGCGGGCCACTGATTGCCATGGACGGCAGTGTGGTGGGGATCAATACGGCAATTTATTCGCGTTCCGGCGGATCGCTGGGGATCGGTTTCGCTATCCCGTCGGAAATGGTGCAGACCGTGATCGCGGCGGAGGCCGCCGGCAAGACAACGGGAAAGATCGTTCGGCCGTGGCTCGGCGTTACGACGCAGACGGTGACCAATGAAATGACCGAGGGGCTGAACCTTGCCACGCCGAGCGGGACGCTGATTTCACGGCTCGATCCCGGCAGCCCGCTGGCCAAGGCGGGGGTCAAGGTCGGGGATGTGATCGTCACCATGAACGGCAGACCGATACGCGATTCCGGCGAAATGAAGTTCCGTATGGCGACTGTGGCCATGGGCGACGATGCCGTGATCGGTGTCTCCCGCCAGGGTAAGGTGTTCGAGGCCAGGGTCAAGGCCGTGCCGCCGCCGGAGGAACCGGCCCGCGATACGTCACGCCTCAGCAAGGGCCTGTTTGACGGGGCGACGGTGTCGAATATCAATCCGGCCGTCGCAACGGAGATCGCCAGCCTCAACCAGAGTGACAGGGGTGTGGTCGTCACCGGCATCGAGCCGGGCAGCACGGCCGCGCGTTTCCTTGCCGTTGGTGATGTGGTGATGAAGGTCAACGGCGTTGATATCAAGGCTGTGGGCGACCTGAAACGCGCTTTGGCGCTGCAGGCTTCGGCATTTGCGCTGCTGATTAACCGGCAGGGGCAGATGCAGCAGATCGTAGTGCGTTAATGCGCCGGATTTCAGGATGCCTGAGCGTGCTTGGAACATTGAAAATGTTCATGGATTGTTCTATATAAATATTCATGCCTGACCTTTTTACCCAAGACATTCCGGAAGCCGATCTGCCGCGTCCGCTGGCCGACCGCCTGCGCCCCCGCGCCATAGAAGATGTGGTGGGGCAGGATCATCTGGTGGGGCCGACTGGATCTATACGCAGGATGGTGGACGGGGGACGCCTTTCATCAATGATTTTATGGGGACCGCCGGGATGCGGCAAGACCACGCTGGCACGGATTCTGGCCGATCATACAGATCTGCATTTCGAACAGATTTCGGCTATTTTTTCGGGTGTCGCGGATCTCAAGAAAGTTTTTGAAGGAGCGCGTATGCGCCGTCGGAACGGGCGCGGAACATTGCTGTTCGTTGACGAGATTCACAGGTTTAACAAATCACAGCAGGATGCGTTCCTGCCCGTCGTCGAGGATGGGACGATCACACTGATCGGGGCGACGACCGAGAACCCTTCCTTCGAGCTGAACGGGGCTTTGTTGTCCCGGTGTCAGGTATTTGTGCTGAAGCGTCTTGATAATGTGGCGATTGAGATTTTGCTGACACGCGCGGAGGAGTTATCCGGCAAGGTTCTGCCACTAACCTTTGAAGCGCGTGAATCCATGAAGGCGATGGCCGACGGGGATGGGCGTTATGCTCTGACCATGGCGGAGCAGATTCTTGCACAGGAAGAGGCTCTTGATACGGCGCAACTGGCCGCACTCGTCAACCGGCGCGCACCGCTTTATGATAAGGCGGATGATGGACATTATAACCTGATCAGTGCCTTTCATAAATCACTGCGGGCTTCCGATGTTGATGCGGCCCTGTACTGGATGGCGCGGATGCTGGCCGGCGGCGAACGACCGGAATACATCCTGCGGCGCATGACATGCGTTGCATCTGAAGATATATCGAATGCGGACCCTCAGGCATTGGTTATCGCCATTGCCGCATGGGATGCGTATGAGCGGCTGGGGCTGCCTGAAGCTGAACTGGCTATGGCGCAAGCCTGTACCTATCTGGGGACCGCACCGAAATCCAATGCCAGTTATATGGCGTTCAGTGCAGCGAAGGCTCTGGCGACCCGGACCGGATCGACCATGCCGCCAAAACATGCCCTGAATGCCCCAACCAAGCTGATGAAAAATGAAGGTTATCACCTTGGCTATATTTACGATCACGACACACCAGAAGGATTTTCGGGCCTGAATTATTTCCCGCCGGATGTGCCGCGCGAAGAATTTTATGCCCCGGTTGAACGGGGGTTTGAACGTGAGATCAGGAAAAGGCTCGATTACTGGGCCGGATTGCGCCAAAAAAAGGCTGAATCATAGAAATCCCTGATAAATTTGCGCTTTTCGGGCCACTCGGGTACAAGAATGACCTGTGAATAAACTCAGAGTTAAACCATGCAATCCATATTGGCAGTTGCCCTTGGCGGGGCCCTCGGCTCGGTCCTGCGCTTCCTGCTGAATAACGGGATTACGGCGCTGACAAAGACGTCATTCCCGGTCGGGATCATGGTGATTAACGTTCTGGGCAGTCTGGCGATGGGCGTGCTGATCGCCCTGTTCGCGGAGCAGGGGCAGGCGTCGCAGAATATGCGGACCTTCCTCATGGTTGGCGTTCTGGGCGGTTTCACGACGTTTTCAACTTTTTCTGCCGATAGCGTTCTGCTCTGGCAACGCGGTGAGGCAGTTCAGGCTGTGGCCTATGCCGGTGGATCGGTAATTCTGTCTGTTGCGGCCCTGCTTGCGGGTATTATGCTGGTAAAGGGATTGGGTGCATGAGTAATGAAGTTCGTCTTGTGGCGGTTACACCTGAAGATGACGGGCAACGGCTTGATCGCTGGCTGAAGAAACATGCGCCGAACCTTCCTTATTCCCTCGTACAGAAACTGATCCGCAAAGGTGCGATCCGCGTTGATGACAAGCGCGTGCAGATGGATGCGCGGCTTGAGGCAGGGCAGGAAGTGCGCCTGCCGCCTGTAGTGGAGGACGGTAAAGTCGATCGCCATTTCCGTTCCAAGCCGGATGACGACAAATTTATCAAATCGCTGGTGATTTACGATGACGGCGACATGATCGCGATCAACAAGCCGTCGGGTCTTGCGACACAGGGCGGGATGAATATCGAGCGTCACGTCGACGGGTTGCTGGAGCATCTGGGGGATGGCGATTCAAAGCCAAAACTTTGCCACCGTCTGGACCGCGATACTTCGGGTATCCTGATCCTGGCGCGGACGCGCGAGATGGCGGCTAAGATCGGCAAAGCATTTGAAAGCAAGAATATCCGCAAATATTACTGGGCCATCGTTGTGCCCGCACCGGAGATGAATGATGGCACGATCGATGCGCCGCTGATCAAGGGCGAGGGGTATGAGAAAGACATGATGGTCGTGGATACGGAGAACGGGAAATTTTCCCGGACCGAATTCCATGTGGTCGAACGCGCGGCGAAGAAGGCGGCGTTTATCACCTTCTGGCCACGCACCGGGCGGACGCACCAGTTGCGCGTCCACGCGCAGGCGGCAGGTTTCCCGATCATCGGTGATGAAAAATATGGCAATATCGAACAGTCGCGGGCGATGATCGATGCGCTGGACCTGTCGCCGCGCCTGCACCTTCACGCCGCGCGGATCATGTTTCCGCATCCGGTGACAAAGCAGATGCTTGATATCCAGGCACCATTGCCGCCCGATTTGCGCAAAAGCTGGGCGCGGTTCGGGTTTACGCCGGAAGTCGACGGCGACCCGTTCAAAGCGGTCAAGGTCTAGAGCCAAGGCCCCGGGCGGCTTTCCACGCTTTTAAAAATTGCGGTGAATGCTATACTTGCCGCCATGATGAAGAATTCCAGAAACTCTCTGCTGACGCTTTTTATCCTGGCCTGCCTGTCGGGTGTGGCGACCATTGTTCTTGTGTGCTGTTCCGAACGCACGGCAGAAAAACCGCTGACGGGGGTTGATCTGTTCGTGAAATCCTGCGGCACGCAAGGGAAGCCCAATCAAAACTGCCTGAGCAGGGAAGCTGTCGAAAATGTATTCGGCTTTGACCTGATGGCTGAAATTGACGGGCGTTACCAGAAAATGAAAAAGACAGCGCACGATATTGCTGCCGGTACGCTGACCGATGATGGTTACAGGGCTTGTCTCAAGGAAGGGTCCTGCGCCGAAGTGCCGATGCTTGATGAGAAATTGGGCGATAAAACCCCGCGCGCCAAAGAGATCAGCCGGACGTTCTGGGAGCTTGCGGACGGGCATTATCTCAGTCTCGGTATCTGTAAAACCATGCCGGTTTGTGCCGTTGCGCTGGAGAACGGAATTCTGGTGGCAAAGAAGAACAGGGTTGTCGCGGCCAAGGCCGGGAAGTCATGAGTGCCTATGGCGGCCTTTATGGCCTGAACGAGCCTGCGCCACCGCCCCGCCCCAAATCGCGCGCGCGTAAGTATATAAATGTCATCATCATCATTTGTGTATTGATCGGCATTAGCCTGTTCGCGCTTTACAGGGCGGGCGGAAAAAGCGAATCCCTGAAGCAGACCGTTGAGAAATTCCTCAGTGACGAGACAGGCTACAAGGCGCATATCGGCACGCTCAACGCGGTCAGTTTCTATCCGCTGATTGGTATCGATGTTGAGAATGTGGTTTTATTCTCATCCACGCAGGGCGTCGCGGCGCGTGCGGGCCATGCCAATTTTTCGACGTCTTTCTGGAGCGCGGCGTCAGGCGCATCCATTCATACGCTTGATCTTAGCAATGTTCGGGCGGAGGCCAGGGTGGCCGCACCGGGGGAAATTACGGTTGAGCGTTTCTTTATCGATCCTGCGGACCGGAAAGTGCCGAAACTTTCCTTTAAGGGGAGCTATGATGGCAAGCCCGTTACCATGCAGGCCGATTTGCAGGTTATCAGAGGGGTTTTCGGTTCCGTCTATTTCAATTTTGCCGAACCGGGGTCATTCGACCTGAGGGCGGGGGATATCGGGGTAGAGGGAAAAGTCCTTACCGCGCGTACCGGGCGGTCTTTGAAAATCGGAAGGATGACGGTTGGCGGTAAGCCCAGAAAACTCCGGATGGAGATTGCGCTGAACGCTGCGGATAATGCCCTGGGCATGGACGGTAAGGTGATGCATGACGCCACGGTATTGGATTACGACCTGGCGATCAGCAGCAAGGCGGGCCGCCGCATGATCGCGGGCAATATATCCGGCGATAAGGTTGCCGTGAATGATCTGACCGGGCCTGAGGGGATATTTGATGATTTAAATGTCGTGCACGATTTCTGGGCCGCCGGGGAAAAAATGAAAAAGGGTACCGCACTGGCCACAACTGACCTTAATATTGAGATCAAAGTTTCGCATGTGATGAAGGCGGGCAAGGATCTGGGGGCGCTGAGCGGCCAGATGCGCAGCAAAGACGGTGCGGTCACCATTGATTCCCCGACCCCGGCGGGGCAGGCTCTAGCCACGGCCCTTAATGAGTATCTTCAATAATGAAACGTTTTTATAAAGTCGTCAGCACCGCCCCCGAGAAAGAGGGGTTTTCCATCCATCTGGACGGCAAGCCGGTCAGAACTCCAGAGCGTAAAATCCTGACGGCACCGACCCAGAAGCTGGCCGATTTCATTGCGATGGAATGGGAAGCGCAGGCTGATAAAATAAATCCCGAAACCATGCCGCTGACTCAGATACTGACGACGGCGATGGATTGTGCGGCGTCGTCCCGCGCGGCAATAGAGGATGAAATCCTCGGGTATCTCGATACCGATCTTCTTTGCTACCGTTCAGAAGAGCCACCGGCGATTCACGAGCGACAGGCAAAAACCTGGGACCCGTGGCTTCGCTGGTTTGAGCAGGCATCCGGTAATAAAATGCATACAACTACAGGGATTGCAGCCCTGAAGCAGCCGCAGGGTGCGCATGATTTCGTCGCAAAGATCGTCCGTCATGCCGATCATTTTCATTTCATGGCGATCCAGATGGCAACGGCCATAAGCGGTTCCCTGATCCTGGCGTTAGCGTTTGTAGACGGGGTGGCAAGTGCGGATGATGTGTTTGCGGCCGCACAGCTGGAAGAGCTCTACCGCAACGAAATCTATAATGAGGATTTTTACGGCAAGGCCCCGCATCAGGAAAAAGCGCATGCGGGAATGCTGCGTGATCTCAATGCGTTAAGAGTGTTTCTGGATTCTCTCAACGCCTAGCGTGTGAAATTATAGTTGCTGCGCCATAAATTTTATGTGAGATTGAGAATCCGAACCCAACTTCAAACGAGAAAGGAGTGCGAACATGTTTAAATATATCAGCTCAATGCGTCCACTCCCGGGTTCCGTCGGTCCAGTGCTGTAGCACTTTAATCGATTTCACGCCGGGGGACAGACCCGGGCCTTTCCAAAACACTGATAAACATCAATAAAGACGCTCCGATTCCGCCTTTGGCGCGGAATCCGGGGTCAGAGCCGGATTTTAAAATGACCAAGAATGTAACGTATAAAGATATCGGAGGGTTTTCCCTTCATTACTGGGGTCGCCGCTGGAAAATGGGGGTTGGCGCGATTGCGCTGATGTTCGTGGCGGTGGCGACGGACATTGTGCTGCCCGTTTATGTCGGCCGCAGTGTCGATGCGCTGACGCGCGTGCCCGGCGATAACGAGACCGCGATCGGGGCTTTCGTGGTTTTTGCAGTACTGGGGTTTGCGTATCCGCCGATACGGTCAGCCTCCATGTTCCTGTGGAACGCCTTCGCGGTGAACACGATGTATGACCTGGTATCAGACGCGATGCGCAAAGTGCAGCGTTTCTCGTCCGACTGGCACGCCAATGCCTTTGCCGGGGCGACGGTGCGGAAGATAACGCGCGGCATGTGGGCCTTTGACGTGTTTGAAGACACCTGGTTCATGGGGCTTTTCCCCGCCGTTGTAATGATGATCGGGATGACGGGGATGCTTGCCATGCATGTGCCTGTGATCGGGGGATATGCGGCATTCTGTATCGTTGTCTATTGTGCATTCAGTGTTATCTCATCACTGAAAATCCTGGCACCGCGTTTCCGGTATTCTGCTGCAGCAGATACCAAAATGGGCGCGGTTCTGGCGGATATCATTACCGGGAATCCTACGGTCAAAGCCTTCGGCGCCGAAGGCCGCGAGGATATGGTTTTCGATGCGGCGGCGGTGAACTGGCGCAGGAGATCATTCGCAGCATGGCAGACGGCACAGGCTACCGATTTTGCGCGAACGATGATGCGCATGGTGATGATGGTGGGCATGTTCGGGCTGGCCATATGGATGTGTATCCATGGCCGCGCCAGTGCGGGCGATACGGTTCTGGTCCTGACCAGTTTCTTTATCGTCGGCGGCTATATGCGTGACGTCGGCATGCATATTTCCAATCTGCAGCGTTCAGCCAGTGAAATGGAGGATGTGGTTCATTTCTGGCTGCGCGAGGATGAGGTGCGTGATAGCGTTGCGGCGAAGCCACTGGCGACGAAAGACGGAGGGATCGTGTTTGACCGCGTCACCTTCGGTTATCAGGGGCAGACGAAGCCTGTGTTCAGTGATTTTTCACTGGTGATCAATCCGGGTGAAAAAATCGCGCTGGTCGGACCTTCTGGGTCCGGCAAGTCCACTTTCGTCAAACTGGTGCAGCGTCTTTACGATGTGCAGGACGGGGAAATTCGCATCGACGGGCAGAATATCGCCGCCGTCACGCAGGAATCCCTTCGTCAGGCGATTGCACTGGTGCCACAGGACCCTGTTCTGTTCCACCGGTCGCTGGCCGAGAACATTGCCTATGGCCGTCCAGGAGCATCACCGGACGAAATCCGGCAGGCCGCGGCGGAAGCCTATGCGGATGATTTCATCGGCAATCTGCCGCTGAAATACGAAACACTGGTGGGCGAGCGCGGGGTCAAGCTATCGGGCGGTGAACGGCAGCGGGTGGCGATTGCGCGGGCGCTTCTGGCCGATGCGCCGGTTTTGATCCTAGATGAGGCAACATCCAATCTGGATTCGATATCGGAGCATTATATCCAGAAGGCGCTCGATAACCTGATGCGCGGCAAGACGACCATTACCGTTGCGCACCGCCTGGCCACGATCCGCCGCGCCGACCGTATCCTGGTGTTCGAACACGGGCGTATCGTCGAGCAGGGGACACACCAGGATCTGGTGCATAACCATATGTCGCACTACAAAAAACTGTACGACATGCAGGCGCTGGACCTGGTTGGATAATAAACGAGAAAAAGCCGCCTGTTACAGGGCGGCTTTTTTGACAGGAGCCGGAAGTGATTTTCTGGCCAGGCGGAAACCGCGGGAATACTGAAGGGCGATGTAGACCAGGCCAGGTGCGAAAGCAATGATGGCCGTGAGGGCATAAATTTCAGTATTCCCGTGTATATATGGTTCCATACAGGGCTTTAGCGTTGTTTGCAGCATCGTAAACTGGTCAGCGCTTTCGGAGGTTAGGAGATCGGGATTGATGTTCCTGAAGCATGGCTCGAGCGGTGCGTTGTCGATCTTTTTCATCAGCAGGAGCGTGGCCGGAATGGCGGTTGCCAGCATGATAAAACTGCCGGCCCAGAATGAGCGGATTATCAAAGTCAGGTGGCTGATCGTGAAAAATTCATCGGCATGTTTCCTGCGCGTCATGTAGCAGGCGATCAGGACAACAAAACTGAATACCAGGCCCAGCATCGATAAAATGATATGCGGCAGGAAAGACAGGACCAGGCTGACACTGAAGATTGCATAGAGATTGAGGATCTGCGATCTGGCCTTCGGCGACGGCGGATGGAGGTCTTGCATTTTCTGTTCTCCCG
Organism: Micavibrio sp.; assembly: GCA_028290825.1. Classification (GTDB taxonomy): domain Bacteria; phylum Pseudomonadota; class Alphaproteobacteria; order Micavibrionales; family Micavibrionaceae; genus Micavibrio. The sequence continues at coordinate 42,197 of JAQGJB010000062.1, read as the reverse complement.
AACTGGATTTAGGTTCTGCCAAAAAGGCGTTCAATGTCTTTAAGGGTCAATTTGATGGAGGTTGGGCGGCCGTGGTTGCACTGGCCGGAATTCGGGGTGGTTTCCATTTCGCGCAGAAGGGCGTTCATTTCATCGGCGTTGAGGCGACGCCCCGACCTGATCGAGCCGTGGCAGGCCATGGTAGAGAGGAGGGCGTTGATTTTCTCCTCCAGCTTGGAAGCGGTGCCACTTTCGCTCAGTTCGTCGGCAAGATTACGCAGCAAAGTCTGTACATTGGCGCGGCCCGAGAGAATGGCGGGAACGGCACGGACGGCGATAGCGTTGTGGCCAAAGGGTTCGATGTCGAGGCCAAGGCTGGCGAAAAGCCCGGCGTGTTTAAGAAGCCCCGCGGCCTGGGTGTCTTCCAGTGTGACGATTTCCGGGACGAGAAGCCCCTGTCTGGGAATGCCGCCCGCCGCCATCTGCGCCTTGAAGCGTTCGTAGACGAGGCGTTCATGGGCAGCGTGCTGGTCCACGATGATCATGCCGTCCGGGGTCTGCGCGATGATATAATTTTCGTGAAGCTGGGCGCGCGCGGCGCCGAGCGGGTAATCATTGTTATCCTGCTCGATCAGGGCACCGGGATGGCTTTCGGCGCGGGCGGTTGGTGCGATCGGCGCGAAGGTCGGGGTGTAATTTTGTGGTGCATAAGAGGGATAGGTTGGTTCTGCGAGCCCGCCACCATAGGATGGGGCTGTGCCGGAATAGACGGGGCGTACGGCGTTTAAGGTTGCGCCGGTCAGAACAGTCGAGGTCTGGCGCGCACCGGCATGGATGGCGTGTTGCAGGGTGCCGATGATCAGACCGCGGATCATGGCGGCGTCGCGGAAGCGGACTTCGCTCTTGGCCGGGTGGACGTTGATATCGACATCCTGCGATTCGATATCAAGGAACAAGGCGATGACGGCGTGACGGTCGCGCGCGAGGACGTCCATATAACCGACGCGGACACCGGCGGTCATCAGTTTATCACGCACCGGACGGCCATTTACAAAGAGGTACTGGTACTGGCTGGTGCCGCGGTTATAGGTGGGCAGGCCCGCATAGCCGGTGAGGGTAACGCCGTCTCGCACCGCGTTGATGCGGAGGCAATTGATCCCGAAATCGTCCCCGAGAATGGCGGAAAGGCGGTCTTGACGCTGGTCGAGGAAATCGCCCTGGGCTGTGGCGGGCAGGTGTAGCGATTGAATTCCGTTATTGATCAGGCGGAATTCCACCAGAGGAAAAGCCATGGCGATGCGCGTAATCGTATCCTTGACCGCCGTGTATTCGGCCTGATCGCCCTTCATGAATTTAAGACGGGCGGGGGTGGCGTAGAAGAGATCGCGCACCTCAATGCGTGTGCCGCTAGGGTGGGAGGAAGGGGCTGGGTCTGATTTTTTGCCGCCTTCTACTTTGATGGACCAGGCTTCGGAGGGTGTTTCTTTTGTGCGACTGGAGATGATCAGGCGGCTGACCGCGCCGATAGAAGGGAGCGCCTCACCCCGGAAGCCGAGCGTAACTATGTTGTCGAGATCGTCGCCAGGCAGTTTAGAGGTGGCATGACGGTCAAGGCAGGCGACGAGTTCGGCGCGCGTCATGCCAATGCCGTTATCGGAGACGCGAATCAGGCTTTTGCCGCCTTCGCGGATTTCGATTTCAACGGAGGTCGCGCCCGCGTCGATGGAATTTTCCACCAGTTCCTTGACGGCGGCGGCGGGCCTTTCGATGACCTCGCCGGCAGCAATCTGGTTGACCAGGATTTCGGGTAACTGACGGATGCGCATGGGGTGAGAATAGTGGATTTTCAGCCAGCAGTGGTAAGGATTTTAGGCGTTTATCGGCTTATCCGAGATGACATCTGTCAGGATTGCACCGTGGAAATCGGCATTATCCAGAATCGCACCCGTCAGGTCGGCGCGCCGGAGATCGACACCGTGCAGAACGGCGTAAGACAGGTCAACACCGGTGAGAATGCAATCGGACAGGTTGGAATCGGTCATGATGGCATAGCGCAGATTGGCCCCCGTCAGATTGACACGTTGCAGCCGGTTGGAGCCATCGGGATTTTTGAACAGCAGAGGCGAGAAATTTGCGCCGACCAGGTTGACCCGCGTGAGCATGGCGTTTTTCATCGAGGAGCCGCGAACATCGGCCTTCTTCATATTGCTGTCGCGGAAATCGGCGCGGTCGAAGCTGGCGCTCTGGGCGTTGATGCCTTCAAGGTTCTGATTTATGAACATCGCGCCGATGGCCTTTACGGCGGTCAGGGAATAGGCGCGAAGGTCCAGAATATGACGGAGGTCAAAGCCGGAGAGATCGAGACGTGCGCCCTTGCGTCCTGCCGACGCGATCCAGGCGGTATGTTCTTCGAGCAATTGCGGCAGGGTTTTGCCGAGCGATTCCAGTTTAGCGCCCATCTTTTCTTCGCTGATGGAATCGGTGGTGTCCATGCCTTCGGTTTTGGTGTCGGTCATGATTGTTCCGGAAATGACCGAGGATTTAAGGTTCGCGTTCTTCAGGTCGGAACCTGTGAAGTCCGCACCTGTGAGGTTGGCTCCGTGGAAATTGGCGTTCTGGAAGTCAGCGTCCTTGATGATGACGCCGGTCAGGTCAGCGTCGGTGAAATCGGTATCGCGCCCCATCGCACCGGAAAGGTTGGTTTCGGCCAGGCGGGCACCGGCAAAAATGGTTTTGGCCTTTTTACTTTCGCCATAATAACTGTCCGCAAGGCCGACATTATCCGTGCCGACGCGGTTTAGAATAATACCTTCACGGAGGTCGGCCTTTTGGAAATCAGCGCCGGTCAGTTTTGCGCCGACGACAGTTGCACCGCGCAGATCGGCACGGGCGAAACAGGCGTGTTCCAGATTGGCACCGCGCAGATCGCATGCAAAAAATGAGACGCCTTTAAAATTGCCGTAGGACATGTTGGCGCCTACGAGGACGGAACCCGTGAAGTCGGATTGCGAGAGGTCGGCCTTGTGGAAGCTAAGGCCGGAAATATCCTTAAATTTGATAATGGCGCGCGCGCCGCCACGGATGCCGGAAATAAATTTCAAATGCTTGCGAATGATTTCATCAAGCTCGGACTGGGTCAGCTTTTGCAGACCGTTACTCATTTATACTCCCAGTTACTTCATACGCAATACTTACGACCTTATATTAGCCTGCCAGGCGCTAAGATTTAGTGAATATTTACCGGAAGCCCGACTGTTTTATGTGGCTAACTATATCATTTTGTTCAGACTTTTCAGGAGATGATAAAATTTTAAGCAAATCCCCGGCAAGTACCTTGCCGAGTTCCACACCCCATTGGTCGAAACTGTTGATCCCCCAGATGATGCCCTGGACGAAAATCCTGTGTTCATAAAGGGCGAGGAACTGCCCCAGATTGAACGGATCCAGTTCATCGAGCAGAAGAATAGTCGAGGGGCGCCCGCCGTCGAAGGTGCGTTGCGGGTCGTTGCCGGAGGCAACGAGGTCGCGGCCCGTGGCAAGGGCATTGGCCTGCGCGATCATGTTTGAGATCAGCATGGCGTGATGATCGGGCCATGGGTGGTCGGGTTTCAGGGTGGCAATAAAATCGCAGGGAATAATGTCGGTGCCCTGATGGATCAGCTGGAAATAAGAATGCTGGCAGTTGGTGCCGGATGTGCCGAAGACGACCGGCCCGGTGGCGTGGGTGAGAGTCTCGCCGTCGCGCGAGACGTGTTTGCCGTTCGATTCCATGTCGGCCTGTTGCAGCCAGGCGGGAAGAAGCTCCAGATTCTGACTGTACGGCAGAACGGCGAGGCTGTCGGACTTTAAAAAATTGCGGTTCCAGATGCCGAGGAGGGCGAGAAGAATGGGTGCATTTTTTTCAGGCGCGGCGGTGCGGAAATGATTATCCATTTCATGCGCGCCTTCCAGCAACTGGCGGAAGACTTTAAAGCCGGTTGCAAGGGCGATGGACAGGCCAATCGAGGACCACAGGCTGTAGCGCCCACCGACCCAGTCTTCGAAGGGAAACATATTTTCGGGGGAGATGCCGAATTCGCGCACCGCCTTTTCATTGGTCGAAAGCGCGACAAAATGCTGTTTGATGGCGGCCAGATCGCGGAAATGGGCACCCGCCCATTCGCGGGCGGCGCGGGCATTGGCCATTGTCTCAAGTGTCGTAAAGGTCTTTGAGGCGATCAGGAACAGGGTGGTATCAGGATTGGCGGTCTGTAAAACGTTGTACAGGTCAGCGCCGTCGACATTGGAGACGAAATGAACGGTCAGGCCTTTAACATGGTAATTATGCAGGGCACGAACGACCATGCGCGGACCAAGGTCGGAGCCGCCAATACCGATATTAATGATGGTGTCGATGGGTCTGCCGGTGTGACCCTTCCATTTCCCGAGATGCACGGCATCGGTAAACTTTTTCATGCGGTCGAGGGTGTCGTGGATGCCCGGCATGACATCCATACCATCAACAAACAGTTCCTCATTCGATGGGCGGCGGAGGGCGGTGTGGAGAACGGCGCGGTTTTCACTGGCATTGATTTTTTCGCCCGCAAACATGCGGTCACGCCAGCCAACGACATCGCATTCTTTGGCAAGGTTCTGCAACAGGGCCAGGGTGTCGCCCGCGACTCTCTGACGGCTGTAATCGAGCAGAAGGCCGGGGATTTTCAGGCTGAAATCTCCGAAGCGGTTAGGCGCGTCCAGCAGGGTGCGGAGCGGCGAAGTCTGTTGATGGTGTTCAAGGGCCTTCCAGGCCGGCAAAGCGTTATTCAGCATTGGGCAGTTTCTCAATCAGTTTGGTTGGTTTTACATCGGCGGGCATGCCGACAAGAATGGTCACCGGTTTGTCCGGCGTCAGCAGGCGGTTTGCCACACGGCGGATATCGGCGGCGGTGACGGCGTTAATCCTGTCCGAAATTGTGTCGAGATAGGTGTCGGGCAGGTTATCAAGCTGCAGCGAGCGGAGCATGGATGCAATTTGTGCATTCGATGTCAGGGCGAGCGGGATGGAGCCGACAAGATAGCTTTTTGCATCTTTCAGTTCTGCAGCGGTGACATCAGTGGTCTGCATTTTCAACAGCGCGGCTTTGATCAGGTCCAGAACCTCGGCGGTCTTTTCATTGCGGGTGGAAGTTTCAATCGACAGGGTCGAAACATGATCGAGCAGGGAAAAGCCGGAATAAACGCCGTAGGTCAGGCCGCGCTTTTCGCGTATTTCTTCGGTAAGGCGGGAGCCGAAACCGCCGCCGCCAAGGATGAAATTCATCACCTGAGCGGTGTGCCAGTCAGGGTCCTTGCGGTCTATACCCGGCTGCGCCATCAGGATGATGGTTTGTGGGATGTCGCGTTTGTAAAGGGCAATCGTGCCGGCGTTCTGGAGTTTGATGTCGGGTACGTTTGCCGGTTTCGCGGTGGCGGGCAGGCTGGCGAAAATAGTATCGAGGGCGGTGGCCAGTTCGGCTTTGGAAATATCGCCGGAAACCGCAACGTAGAGACGGTCGCGGGTCAGATTATTCTTCACATAGGCGCGCAGATCGTCGGCGGTGATGGCGGCGATGCTGGCGGTTGTGCCGCCGCTGTTATTGGCATAGGGGTGGCCGGTATAGGAGATGTCATTGAGAATCCGCGCCGCCATCCAGTCAGGGTCGGACAGGGAATTGCGGATGCGGGCGAAATTGGCATCCTTCATGCGCTGCACCGGTTCGGCATCGAAGCGCGGGGCGGTGAGGGAGAGATGCAGCATCTCAAAGGCTTTGTCCTTTGTGCGCGTCAGCGTGCGGAGCGCGCCGTTATAATCGTCACGGCCAACCGCGTAGCCGAGTTCGATTGAAAGATCGGCAAGAATTTTCTGGAACTGCGGGCTTGGAGTATCGCCCGCGCCTTCATCCATGGTGTTGGAGGCAAGCTGCACAAGGCCCTGTTTCCCGGCGGGGTCGGTGGCAGACCCCGCCCCGGCGAAAGCGAATTGCAGGGAGATGACGGGGGCCGAATGATCCTCCACCAGCCAGGCATGAATGCCGCCGGGAGATGTAACCTGCTGGATGTCGAGGAAACGTTTTGTCGCGGCATTGGCTGGCGCGGCTGTCAGGATAAGTAAAGCAGCGCAGAGAGTGAAAATTTTTCCAGACATCAGCGGATCTCCTGTGCGGGCATGGCGGGGGCTGGCTCCGGGTCGCCAGGCTGGCGTTTTGTGGCCATGATGTAACCGGTGATATAATTGGGTTTATCCTCGGCTTTCAGGCGCGGGACGAGGTATTTTGCCGCAACTGCCTTTACCTGTTCCGCTGTGACGGTGTCGATTTCATCGGGCCAGTATTCGATGTCGTCCAGGGCGATTCCGCTGGCCAGGGCCTGGCCGATGACATTGGCCGGGGTGGTGAGCGAATCATGCAGGAAGCCAATGCTGTCACGGATACGGGTCTTGGCTTCGGACAATTCGGTGACGGTGACGCCGCCCTCGATCAGCTTTTTAATTTCCGCGTCATAGGCGTCTTCGGCGTCTTCCAGTGTCTTGCCTTCTGCCGGTGAAACATAGCCGGAAAAAATCGTGGTGCCGCGTGAGGTGTCGTCGTAACTGAAACCGGCGGCGGTTGCGACTTTCTGCGTTACCACCAAAGATTGGTAGAGGCGGGTGGAGGAATTACCGCTCATGATTTCTTCGAGCACGTCGAGGGCGAGGGCCTCCTGTTTGTTCTGGGTGAAGCCGGGTACGCGGTACATGCGGATAAATTGGGGTTCGCGGATGCGCGGATCGCGCAGGGTCAGGCGGTTTTCGCCGGGGAATTCTGCAACGGCCGGAAGCTCTGTGCGCGTTACGGGGCGCGACGGGATGCGGCCGTAGGTCTTTTCGACCATCGGTTTGAGTTGCTGCAGCGTCAGGTCGCCGGTAACGACAAGGATCGCGTTATTCGGCGCGTACCATTTCTCATGCCAGGCGCGGGCATCCGCAAGGGTGAGTTTTTCAATTTCCGGTTTCCAGCCGATAATCGGAATTGAATACGGATGACCGGGATAGAGGGCATAGCGCAACTGGTCCATGAAATAGCTGCGCGGGTCATTTTCGGTACGCATGCGGCGTTCTTCCAGAACGACCTGGCGTTCCGATTCAAACTGGTCTTCGGGAAGAAGAATGCCACGCATGCGGTCGGCCTCCATGGTCATGGCGCTTTCGAGCTTATCGACGGCAATGGTCTGGAAATAGGCCGTGAAATCATCCGTGGTAAAGGCATTGTCGTTGCCGCCCATGGCGCGGATGCGTTTCGAAAGCTCGCCCGGGGCGACATTTTTCGAACCTTTGAACATCAGGTGTTCGAGGAAATGGGCAAGGCCGGATTTGCCGGTAGCCTCATCGGCACGGCCAACCTTGTACCACACCATCTGCATTGCGACGGGGGCGCGGTGATTAGGGATCAGAACAACCTGCATACCATTGCCAAGGGTGTAGGTTTCGGCGTTAAAGATTTTCTGGCGCGCGGGGGCAGGGACCGCGGGCGCGGTTTCTGCCGACGGAGTGACCATGGTCAGCACCTTTTTGTCCGGGGCGGAGCCGGGTGTGGCAGCGGCGGCGGGCAGGCTGAGCGCACAGAGCAACAGGGAGGCGGAGATCAGGTTTTTCATTCCCTTAAGATGCAGGGGAAGGTCTGTATTATCAAGGCTTTGGCAATCAAACAGAGAAATAAAGTTTTTGACATAAGGTTTTTTTCACGGCTAGATTGGGCTGCAAGAAAAAAGCGAGCAGGGAGATAAAGAATGGCCACCGCAATGCCGGGCTATGACTGGGAACTGGATGATTGGCTGCGGGTGCGGCTCGGGATGTTCAGCAAAATACTTTATGCAATGAAAGATGAAGGCATACAGCCCTGCAATTCAGGCCTTATGTATATGAATAATTTTTATAATTATCATTTCCCGCCTGATCCTGACGACCCGGAGGCCAGACCGAAGGTTGATATCGAACCGTTGGCTGACCATATGCTGCACGATACTTTGGCTCTCGCGCAAGCAAGCAAGGCGCGCGCAACCAAGATTGCCGATTATCTTGAAAATATGGATGTGATTTTTGCAGGCAAGGTCTGGCGCGCGAAGGTTGACGGCGATATCGCGGCACACGGGGCCGAAATCCAACAGATTGCAGCCGACATGAAAAAGGCCATGGCCATTCACGATCCTGAAAATCTCCCCTATGGCGATATCCTTGTTTACCGGGAGTTTCTGGACAGTCTGGAATTTGTTCAGGCGCGTTACGAAGATCTGGTGGCCGGGCGGGCGACGGGGCGTGAATATCTGAAGAAGAATAAAGACCTTGTCTCTGTATTCAATCTGGCAGGATGGCAGACGGCTTTGGCGATGGAAACTCTTCGTTATGCACATACAACCACTGTGGTCATGGACGACACTATGCAGATTTTATTAGGAATCCAGGTGATGTCCGACGCCCGCAGGAGCACGCTTTCGGCGCGGGGCCAGGCAATGAAAGAGCTCGCAGAGCATCTGATGGTCACAGCAATTGCAGCGCTGGATGAGGGGCAGAGACTGATGCGCGATTCTTATACGGCGCGGGAGTTCAATAAACCAGTCTTCCGCCCGGCGCCGCCGGAAATCAGTCGTCAATATCCGGGGTCGCACCCGCAGTAACGGGTTTACCCTGCTCCGCATTGTTCTTCAGGCGCTGGGCCTCTGCCGTCGGATCGACAATCTTTGCGGCTGGTTTGTCGCTGCCGATGTTCAGGAGGCGTTTTACAACAGGAGTTTTCTTGCCGGTTGTTTTTGTGGATTCGGTATCGACAATCTGTCGGATGTTCGGGTTGGCGTTGGCCTGCGCATCGCTCAGAAGGGCGCTTTCACCCTTGGTCACTTGATCCGTAACACCGGACTGACCGAGGATGGCGTTACGGGCCTGTTCCGAAGTTGCCTGTTCCTGCGGGCGCGGGGCGCCTGGCATAGGAGGGCGCAGAGAAAAATCCGGCGGCATTTCAAGAGGGGCGCGTTTTACGACCGAGAATTCATCCGGGCCGGTGATCGGGTCCATGCCCAGCTGTTTCTTGGCGTCGGAACAGGCGGAGAGGGTGCCGGCGGCGAGTGTCAGGATCAGGAGTGTGAGTAACGAAGTTCTGGTCATTGGGATGCGGCCTGTTTCTTTTGGGTATCGAAGAATAGACTATGGATGAGGAGCATGGCAATACCGAGGCAGATCGTTGAATCTGCAAGGTTAAAGGCGGGCCAGTGCAGGTTTCCAAGGTGGAAATCAAGAAAATCCGCCACTGCGCCGAAACGCAGCCGGTCCACGACATTTCCCAAAGCTCCGCCGATAATCATCGCGATGGAAAGACGGACGAGGCCTGAGGGCGAACGCACCATCCAGATGAGGAACATCGTAACAATAGCAATGGCGAGAATGGTGAGCAGCAGCGGGCCGCTAGCGCCGTGGTTGTTGAAAATTCCAAAACTGACGCCTTTGTTCCAGACCATGACGAGGTTGAAAAAAGGAAGAATTTGGTCCTGCGCGAAGGGCATGGGGTCGCGCGCATGCAGAAGCCAGGCGATAAACGGCATTGCGCTGGGGTCTGTGCGGTCAGGAAGAGCCAGCGGTTTGATGATCTGCTCGACCACGAACCATTTACTGACCTGGTCGGCAATGAAAATAAGCGCGGTGATTGCCAAGGCTTGGGGGAGTTTCAGGGTGTGAAAATTCATTATGGCGCCGGTTCCATCGTGGTAAGGAGTTCGCGGTTCTGGGGCAGGTCCGCATTTCTGGCGTAGTCCATGCACCGGTTTTTTTTGGCTTCCGCTATGTCCCGGGTGAACGGGCCGATATTGGTGCGTTTCTGTTTATGGACTTCGAGCATTTTATTGATTGCGGTTTCTTTGTTCATATTGAAGACGTCAGTCAGCATGCTGACCACAAACAACATCTCGGTAACGGTGTTGTCGCGCACAACGACATTATACATCTTGGGCGGCGGACCGATAGCGACCCGTTCTTTCTTTTCAACAATTGTGTCGCCGGCAGTGGTCATGATCAGGCCGCCTTCCTGTTACTGGCATACCAGCGGACGGCATCCGCATCACGGGCTGAGAGTTCAGGATATTCCGGGTCGCTGCCGACATCGGGCAGGATTTTCCAGCAGCGCTGGCACTTTCCACCCTCGGCTTTGGCGAAGGATACGGCGACATCAGCGACATCGGCGAGACGGAAGGCATCTGCCGGGGCTTCGGAGGATGGTTTTACCGTGACCTGAGAGGTGATGCAGAGTTCGGCGAGATCGATCCCGTCTGCGCTGCCAGCCAGATAAACGGTCGGGTGGGCCTCAAGCGAGGAGCCGATGGTTTTATCGGCGCGCTTTGGTTCGAGAGAGCCGAGGACAACGCGGCGGATACCCATGATGGTGTTCCATTTTTCTTCCAGCGCATCGTTGCGCCAGTCTTTAGGAACGACAGGGAAGTTGCGCAGATGGATGCTGTCATTGTCTTCGAAAACGCCTGCCGGACGGTGGGACCAGGCTTCTTCGGTAGTGAAGCACAGATACGGGGCCAGCCAGGTGGTAAGGCATTCGAACAGGTGCGCCATCACGGTACGGGTTGCGCGGCGTTCAAAGAGGTCGGGTCGGTCGCAATAGAGGCGGTCCTTGCGGATGTCGAAATAGAAGGCCGAAAGTTCGTTGGTGCAGAAATTGTGGACGGCGTGGATGATACGGCCGAATTCGTAATTTTCGATGTGGCCGCGCACCTGCTGGTCCAGTTCGGCGATCCAGTGCAGGACGAGCTGTTCCAGTTCCGGCATGTTTTTGTATTCGGACGGTTGCAGACGCTCGGCCGGATTGAAGCCGTCAAGCGCGCCGAGGAGGTAGCGGAAAGTGTTGCGGATACGGCGGTAGAGATCGCCGGTCAGTTTCATCGTGTCCTTGCTGATGCGGATGTCTTCGGAGTAATCGGACATCATGGCCCAGAGGCGGAGGATGTCGGCCCCTTGCTGCTCGATGACTTCCAATGGATCAACAACATTGCCGAGTGACTTGGACATTTTATAGCCCTTCTCATCCAGAACGAAGCCGTGGGTGAGGACGGTCTTGAACGGGGCGTGATCGTTGGTGCCGCAGGATTCAAGAAGGGAGGAGTGGAACCAGCCACGATGCTGGTCGGAGCCTTCGAGGTAAAGGTCGGCTTTGCCAACGCCTTCAAAAACAGGCCAGGTCTTGGTGTCGCCGAGGACGAAAGCGTGGGTCGATCCGGATTCAAACCAGACGTCAACGATGTCGAAGACCTGGTTATAATCTTCGGCTTTGTATTTAGAGCCGAGGAAGTCCTGCGCAGGCATCGTCCACCACGCATCTGCACCTTCTTTTTCAAAGGCGTCGGAGATGCGGGTCAGGACTTCAGGATCGCGTAAAGGTTCGTCGGTTCGTTTATTGAGAAAAAGGGCGATCGGTACGCCCCAGGCGCGTTGACGCGAAATGCACCAGTCGGGGCGGTTTTCGATCATGGCGGTGATGCGGGTTTCGCCTTTGGCCGGGACCCATTTGGTGTCCTTGATGGCGTCGAGGGCCACGGTGCGCAGGGTCGGGCGGTCGTTGCTGCCCGCGCCGATGGCGACGCTGGTATTTTTGCGTTCGTCCATGGAAATGAACCATTGCGGCGTGGTGCGGAAGATCAGCGGGGCTTTGGAACGCCAGCTATGCGGGTATTCGTGTTTCAGAGAGCCTTTGGAGAGGAGGCCGTTTGCCTCATCGAGGGCTTTGAGGACGGCGAAGTTGCCGTTCCCCAGCTCGCCCTTTTCGGTGAGGACTTCCATCCCTGCGAAAAGCGGAACGTGGTCGCGGTATTTGCCGTCATCGGTAACATTGTCGGGAATGTTGTCGGCGCCAAAGTGAGTCATGTAGAGCCAGTAGTCGTCTTCACCGTGGCTCGGGGCCAGGTGGACGAAGCCGGTACCGGTATCTTCGGTGACGAAGTCGCCTGCAAGCATGGGGATGTCGTAATCGTAGCCTTGTCCGCGCAGCGGGTGGGATGCAATTGTGCCTTCGAATTCGCTGCCCTTAAAGGTAGCGAGTTCGGTCCATTCGGTGATTTTAGCCTGTTCCTTCACGGCATCGGCGAGGGCTTTGGAGACGATGATGTTTTCACCGGCGCGGGCTTTGCTGCCTTCGGCAATGCCGCCGACTTCATACATCGCGTAGGTCATGTCCTTGCCGTAGGCGAGGGCGCGGTTGGAAGGGAGGGTCCACGGTGTGGTAGTCCAGATAACGATGCCAGCGTCCTTGATGCCTTTGATACTGGTCGATTTTATCGGGAATTTGACCCAGACCGTGATGGATTTGTGTTCCTTGTATTCGACTTCGGCTTCGGCGAGGGCGGTTTTTTCGACGACGGACCAGAGGACGGGTTTTACGCCTTTGTAGAGCGCGCCGTTCAGGAGGAATTTGTGAATCTCACGGACGATCTGCGCCTCGGCGCGGTTGGTCATGGTGAGGTAAGGGGTTTTCCAGTCGCCGGTGACGCCGAGGCGCTGGAACTGCGCGGCTTGCGTATCGACCCATTTCTTAGCGAAGGCGCGGCATTCGGCGCGGAAGGCGATGGGGTCGACTTCGTCTTTGTTCTTCCCCTCATTGCGGTATTTTTCTTCAATCTTCCATTCGATGGGAAGGCCGTGGCAATCCCAGCCTGGAACGTAGGGCGCGTTGTAACCGGACATCTGCCAGGACCGGTTGATGACGTCCTTCAAAGTCTTGTTCATGGCATGACCCATGTGGATGTCGCCGTTCGCGTAAGGGGGGCCGTCGTGCAGAACCCATTTCGGGCGAGAGGCGGAGGTTTCGCGCAAGCGGGTATAGAGATCCATGTCCTGCCATTTTTTCAGGATGACCGGTTCGTTCTTTGGCAGTTCGCCGCGCATCGGGAATTCTGTTTTCGGCAGGAAAACGGTGTCCTTGTAGAGGTCAGCGCTGGTTTTTGGGCTGTCGGTCATAGTCCGGCCTATCGTCTTTGATAATTCATAAGAAATGAGACAGGCACTATCGCCAAGAAATGCAGCAAAATCAAGGTGCTTCGGTGTTTGGCAGAGGTACCGAAATGCGGATACCAGAGATTGGGATAGACGTTAGGGTATTGTTCTGTAAACCAATTTTACTAGTAGTTTGAATGTGTTATCAAATTTATCGTTTCAGACGGCTCTTTTTATGATAATTTAGGCGCAATTAAAAAACTTATACAGGGAGACTACCATAATGAGCAATACAGCTGCCAGAGCGCGCGGAAATTCGGAAGCCTTTAAAACGCCAGTCGAATCTGCACCAGTTTTCACCCCTATTTTTAATCTTAAGCCTGTCGGTGACAATGACGGGCCGCGCAGCATCCTCGCCAAGTCCCGCATCGTCAAAGTTGACGGTCCTGTGAATCAGGATATGGCCGACCGGGTCATCGCCGAATTGCTTTTTCATGAGGCCGCCAGCCCCGGCACGCCGATCACCATGCTGGTCAATTCCGGGGGCGGAGCGGTTACACAGGGCTGGGCTATTATCGATATGATGAACATGATTTCATCGCCTGTTCATACCTGTGCTATCGGCCGGGTGGCATCGATGGGGACGACAATTCTTCTTGCCGGTGCCAAGGGGCATCGTTCGGCAACGCCCAATGCATCCATCATGATGCATGAGGCTTCGATTTCCAATGTCGAGGGACAGGCAGGCGATGTGGCGATTTCCGCAGAGGAAATGAAACATACAAGGGCGCGCATGCTGGCGTTTTATGCGATGACGACAGGAACGTCGTCTAAAACCCTGTCCAAGAAAATGGTCCGCGATTATTTCATGTATCCTGCGGAAGCGCTGGAACTGGGGGTCATTGACAAGATTGCCGGTTATGCCGAATGTAAATCCGCCTTCAATGAAGCCGCGCAGAAATCCAATGAGGCACATCTGGCCGTTCATAAAAGACGCGGTCCGGCACTAGGCTAGGGTTATCAGTATTTAACGGAGAGTATCGGGCATGACTGCAAATAATTCGAACCTATCCTGTGGCGAACATTTTAAAGCGAGAGCCACGGAGAATGCTGTCGATTTTTACGGAGATGTCACACCCGAACGCGTTACGTCAGTCATTGCCACTCTGAAACATTTGGACGATGCGCATCCCGGCGAACCGATAACCCTGAAAATCAATTCAAGTGGGGGGTCGATTATCGATGGGTTTTTGTTAATCCAGACAATGATGGAAGAAATACGTTCACCCATTACGACGCATGTTGTGGGAACGGCGAAGGGGGTTGCGGCCGCGATCGCGATGGCCGGGGATTACCGGTTAATCTCCCGGAGTGCGACGATCGGTCTGGATGCGCCGTATCCGGGTTTCTGGGGTTCGGCGGCCAGATGGGAAAGCTGGCTTGAGGAAATGGCCGAGCAGAGAGAGATGCTCCATGGCTTTTATGCGGAGCGCTGCCTTAAGACGTATAACCAGGCGGAAGCTGAGAAGCTGATCCATTTATCTTCATCCGTTTTCGGCATTCGTGCGCAGGCGCTTGGATTCGTGCATGAGGTCTATGCAGGCAGCGTCAAAAATTATGAGCTTCAGCCGCATTAGGCGCGTCCTCTAATGCTCATCAGCCAAACTTAAGGTGACGATGCCAGAATGTGCCGCGCTTCCGCGCAATCCTGCGCGATTTGCGCGACGAGAGCCTCCAGGCTTTCAAATTTGGCCTCGCCGCGCAGGCGCCTGACCGGGCGGATGCAGAGCGTTTTGCCATAGATATCGCGGTTAAAATCGAAAATATAGGTTTCCACCTGGCCGACAGGAACGGCGAACATCGGACGGATGCCGATATTGGTGGCGGAGGGCAGCCACTGGGCGTTGGGGCCGTCTTCCAGAATTTTCACAAAGGTGGCGTAAACACCGTAAGACGGGTGCAGGATGTCGCCGAGTGGGACGTTGGCCGTGGGGTAGCCGAGTTCGCGGCCGCGCTGGTCGCCCTTTTGCACGATGCCGCGGATTTCCCAGGGCCAGCCGAGCAAGGCATTGGCACGGTCGATGTCGCCGAGGCGAAGGGCCTGTCTGATGGCGCTGGAGGAGAAAGCGTCATCGCCTTCATCCGCCACTTTATCGACGATGGTCAGGGGGATGTTGCTGGCCTTCAACGTTTCGGGTGTGCCTTTGCGCAGCTGGCCGAAGCAGAAATCGTAGCCGATCACAATATGCGCAGGCTGTAATTCATGGCGCAGAACCTGATCGATAAACTGGTCCGCGGTCAGGGAGGCAAAGTCCCAGTCGAAAGGAACGGCAAAAACATAATCAACTTTCGCGTCCTGCAGACGTTCGGCTTTCAGCGCGGCGGTGGTCAGGCGAAACGGCGGATCATCGGGTCGGAACAGGCGGCGTGGATGAGGCTCGAACGTCAGGACCGCCAGTGACCGGTCCATCTCATCGGCGATTTTACGGGCAGCGGCCAGCAGGGTCTGGTGTCCGAGATGTACGCCGTCGAAGTTACCGATGACAATGACGCAGCCCTTGGCGGCGGCAGGCAGGTTTTTATAGCTGTCAAAGATCTTCGTTTCCATGGGAGGATGTGGTAGACCGGAAGGGCTTATAATTCAATAGAAAGATGTGTTTTGCCCGATCCCGGTTTCCAATATCTGGCTTTTGGCCCCGCCGAGGGTGCAGTGACGTCGCTGGTGGTCATGCTGCATGGTTATGGCCGCAATGCGACCTATATGCAGAAGATGGCCGATGAGGTTCGAGCGCGCCTGCCGCAGGCCATGGCGCTCTGTGTGCATGGGCCGCGGGCCATGGATAGCGACGTCATGACGCCGGGACTGGACCATCACCTGCATGTGCCGCAGGAGGTTGTTGCCGGGGATGATGGTAACCCGCCCGAGATGATGCGCGAATGGTTCAGAATCGATGGCGACCGTGCGGCCTTGCATCCGCGCCTCATGGAGGTGGCTGAAAACCTGAATGCGTTTATCGATATACAGCGGGATATGTTCGGCCTGACGGAAAAACAGATTGTGCTGATGGGGTTTTCGCAGGGCGGCGGAACGGCGCTATACACGGCTTATACACGGGCGCAGGAAATCGGGGCACTGGTCTGCCATTCGTCGATCGTGATTGAAAGGCCGGGCGGGGACCATCTGCTTCAATCCGCCCCGCAAACCCTGTTTCTTTACGGCGAAAAAGACCCGGAATTTCCGCAGGAAAAATATCGCTGGTCTTTCGAATGGGTGGACCGTTACACGGGCGGTCGCGCCATCGAGAAAATCGTGCCGAAGATCGGGCATTACACGAGTTCGGAATCGCGGAAAATCTGCGGCGATTTTATTTATGAAGTACTGGCGGCTTAATGGAAAAAATACTCATCACCGGATCAAACGGGTTTATCGGTCATCATTTCTGCGAACATGTGCTGAAAAATACCGACTGGCAGATATATGCCATGGACCGCTTAAGCTATGCGTCGTTCGGGTATGACCGCTTGCGCGATGTCGGGGTTTATGACGATAAACGGGTGCGCCATTTCTCGCATGACTTCACCATGCCGGTGACGGAAGGGTTGCTGCGCGAATTACAGGATGTAACGTATATCGTGCATCTTGGGGCCGAGACGCATGTCGATAATTCAATCAGCAATCCGGAAAGCTTCGTCCGCGCCAATATTCTCGGGACCATGAATATCCTGCAGTTCGCGCGCGAATGCGCATCCCTGAAGAAAATGATCTATTTTTCGACGGATGAGGTGTTCGGTCCTGCCGCGCGCGCGGAAGTGCCGGACGGCTATAAGGAATGGGACCGTTATAATTCAACCAATCCTTATTCGGCATCCAAGGCCGGGGGCGAGGAATTATGCCTCGCCTGGGCCAATACCTACAAACTGCCCGTGATGATCAGCCACACAATGAATGTGTTTGGTGAGCGTCAGCACCCGGAGAAATTTATCCCGAAAGTCATCCGCAAGGTCATGGCGGGGGAAGCCGTGACCATCCATTCGGACGCCAGTAAAAAAGTGCCGGGGTCGCGGTTCTGGATTCATGCGCGGAACGTGGCGGCGGCGACGATGTTCCTTTTGAACAACGGCGAGACGCGTGATAAATATAATATCGTTGGTGAGCGGGAGGTCGATAACCTGGAGATGGCGCAGGCGATTGCCCAGGTCCTTGGCAAAAAACTGCAATACGATATGGTCGATTTCCATTCCAGCAGGCCGGGACATGATTTGCGCTATGCGCTGAACGGGCAGAAGCTCCAGGATATGGGCTGGCAGCAGCCAAAAGCGTTTATGGAGAGCCTTGAGAAAACCGTTGACTGGACATTAAAAAATCCGCGCTGGCTTGAAGAATAGCCAAACGCGGATTTATTTAAGCGGTGCGGTAATTATTTAGCCGGTTTGCAACGCGGGTAATCTTTGGTGCTAACGCGGGTCCAGGTCTGGCTCTTGCCGAAAAGCGGCATGCCGACATAACCGCGGACCAGCATCTTGCCGGAGGGCAGCATCTGGATCGTTGCGTTATAGGTGTCGCCTTCATCGGCCTTGTAGATATGGCCGTCGATCCAGTTCATTGCGTCGTTCTGGTGGAAGCCCCACATGAGTTTCAGGCCGCACATCGGCGCGTTACGGCGGGATGCATCGGGGTTCTTACTGTCGTACTGCATGCCCTCTCTGATGATCCAGTGAATGTGACCGCAGATGAGATTTTTATCGCCGGGACAGGACTCGACACTGATGACCGAGCGTTGATTTTCCGTCAGCCAAAGGCCGTTCGGGCTTGGTTCGCTGCTGCTGCTGCTGTTTGCGGCGAAGCTTGCGCCGCTCAGCACGAGGCTGGTCAGGGCGATAATTGTCAGGATCACATAGCGCATTGAAATCTCCATGAAAGTGAGTTTTGCCAAGGGTATCACAGGCTTGCGCGCGGCCCTGTGTAAAATATCTTGCGCGCCGCGATAAACGGGTCTAAAAATTATTCATAATAAAAAACGAACTGAACAGGAATAATCCAGCAATGGCACCAGCCCCCGATGCGACAGCCTTTTTCTCGTCTGCGGCCTATGAAGAGGCCGTGGTCAATCGGCGTTTTCATGAAATTTCGGCTTTTAACGATCTGGCGGATTACGCCACGCGGGGGCATGCGCTTTCCCTGGCGATGGTGCGTGAAGAATACCCCAAACGAGCGCAGAAAAATTTTGCGCCCGGGGGGGATTATTTCGCGGCTGTCATGGCCAACGAGGTTTATGATTTTCTCGGTCTCTTTGCGAAGGCACGCGCCACGGGCGATGATTATGCAGGCGCAGTACGGAAGGCGCTTGCGTCGCCTGCGGCCCTGATGACGTCCTCCCTGTATCTGCAGGAAGGCAGGCTGGAAGACTCCGTGCGGCACTCTCAGGATCATCTCAGCGACCGCCGGAATGACAGCCGCAAGGTTTGCGTTACCAATGATACAATGATCGAGGCTTTATACGCCCTCCAGTTCCTGTGGATGCATCTGGACCAGAACCGGACGATCCGGGACGGCAGCGTACTGGGTATTCAGAAAATTCAATGTGATATCAATGATGCGCTCAATGCCGGGACGGGCATGGAAAATGCGGCGAAAGACAATGTGCATACACCTGAGGCAATGTTTATCGCTATGGTCCGGAGCTGGCTGGAACAACAGGCGCTGCAAAGTCTGATGCTTGAAAAAGGCATCCTAGAGAGAATGGAGCAGGGTGTCCCTCTGGACGGGGACATGCTTGAGATGCTGGAGACAGGCGGTTTTTACAGGGATATTTCTGTTTGTATCCATGCGGTTCTGGGCGATTCCCTGCACAACGGGGCTTATCTGGCTTATTTTGACGCGGCTGCACGGAAGGCGGGCAAACATCAAGCAGTCGATCCCGTCGTCGCGCTGCATCGCTGCATGTCCGGTGTGCTGAAGGCGCAGATCGAGGTTATCCAGTCCGGCAGGGCGGAGCATTGCGGGCCGGAAGATGCGCCTGTCTTTAGCGCTGCCTATACCGCCCTGATGCGTGCGGTTGAGCAGCGGTTTCCATTGTACAAGGTTGCCGTTGTGGAAAAACGTCCCGTCCCCGCCATGCCTTAGAAGAAGCCAAAGAAAAAGCCCCGCGTGTGTCGCGGGGCTTTTTTTCAGAAAATCAGGCGGCCTTGGCATTCTGTGCTGTATGGGTTTCAGTCCAGGCGGTGAAGCGGTCCACGAAGCCCTGCAGGAATTTGCGGGTGTTGTCGTCGGCAATGGTGCCGTCGTCGGCAATCGCGCCTTCCTTGAACTGGAAATAAACTTCAGGCTGGCCAAGCAGTTTCATATTGAGGAAACCGCCAACAATGCTGCGCAGGTGGTTTTGCGAAACGGCGGCACCAACGGCGCCAGGGGACGCACCCGCAATGGCGGCGACTTTGCCGTCCCACGAACTTTTGCCGTAGGGGCGCGAGCCCCAGTCGATGGCGTTTTTCAATACGCCCGGAACCGAACGGTTATATTCCGGGGTCACGAACAAAACGGCATCGGCGGCTTCAATTTCGCTTTTGAATTTTGTTACTGCGGCGGGGGCGCTGCCCTCCAGATCCTGGTTGAACAACGGCAGATCGGCGATGCCGACGAAGCTGGCCTGGAAGTTGCCCTGTCCCAGTTTAGCGAGGGCTTTCCCGAGTTTCAGATTCATGGATTCTTTCCGGATACTGCCGACGACGATGGCGACTTTGAACATTATGAATTCCTTTTTTAAAACGACATGAGTGACAGCCCTAATGTGGGGGGATTCGTGCGATTTGCAAGGGCGGCGATATGGTGTATGTAGGCGGCCATGGATTATATAGCCTTTGGACGCACCCTGATTGCGCAATACCCGCAGAGCCGCACCATACGCGGCCGTGGCCTCGAGGATAATTTATGGGTGAAACAGGCCGTGCCACCCAAGGCGCGCATCTGGCATCTATTGCAGAAAATCATCGCCATATGTGTACCAAACCCGATGCTGCGCGCCACGGTCAGCAATGGCGGCGGCAATGCCCTGCGCATGGAGGCGACACGCCTGCAGGAGTTCCGCGCCAAAGGGTTTCATGCACCGGAAGTGCTGGCCTTTAATGACGAAATGCTCATCCTCACGCATCTGGGGCCGCAATTGCGCGATGCGCTGGACCAGATGAAGGATGCGGAGCAACGCCTTGCGGTAATGAAGATTGCAACGGCAGAACTTGCGCGGCTGCATAATGCCGGCCTGGCGCACGGGCGGCCTTATTTGCGCGATATGACATGGGACGGGGATAAAATCGGTTTTCTCGATCTTGAGGAAAACCCCGTGGATGTTATGCCACTGGCCTTTGCGCAGGCGCGCGATGTCTGGGTTTTCCTCAGTGCCGCTTCGCGTTTTGCACGCGTATCGCAACAGGAAAACGTTTACAGCCCTGACACTATTTTTGCCCTGCTGGCCGAATACAGACGCCACGCGGGTGCCGCCGCCTTGCCCGAGCTGGCAAAATTCGTTCATACAATGCGGCCGGTGCGTTACCTGCTTGAACGCCGCTGGCTGTGGGACAGGGTGGGCAGCGATGTGCGGCAATCCGTATTCGTAACGCAGTGTCTTGAGGTCTGTTTTGACGGAGGTAAGATCGGTTAAGTGTATAATTACAGCGTAGAAATAGCCGCGCGCGCAAAAATCCCGGAAGAAATTCCTGAAGCTTTCTACATCAGCAATTAGTTTCCGGAATACAAAAAAATATCGGCAGTGCACAACACATAATCTATTTGCTTTTTTCAGCGAACTTATTTTTTTCCAGTGTTTGAGCCTGAGAACACCCAAATAATGAAAACTCCATGAACTTTTCTTATTGACAGAAATCGGATTTTGGGCTGAAGTTCAGAACACAAAAAAAAGAAAACAGGGGAGCTTATATGACCGTATCACATCCATTTTTTGTCTCCTTGACCGGGTATTATAGCAATATAGTGTCTCGTCGCGCGCGCATTGATGTGATGGGTTAGAGCGCACCAATCAACAATTAGAACAGTTAAGCAAGCAGGAGACCTAGAGTTATGACTTTACTAAATAAACCGGAAGATAATGGTTCCGATACACGCGTTCCAGCGAATGGCAATGATGCTGCGCCGAAACTGAGCGTTCTTCAGCGCATGAAGCAAAAAAACCAGGAACAAAAACCTGAGGTCATGAGTGTTGAACGCTGGCTTGATCTGTGCAGCAAAACATCCGATGGTAAAACCCTCCCTGCTTATGCTGATTTTGCTGATCGCCTTTTGAACGCTATTGGCGAACCGCAGATCGTTGATACCCGCGTGAGTGAAGATCCGCGTGAGCGTCATGTTTATGGTGCGCAGAAAATCGCCCGTTATAAACCTTTTTCCCAGTTCTACGATGCGGAAGCCATCGTCACCAAAACCGTTGAATACCTGAAAAACGGCGGTTCCGGCATGCTCGTCTATCGCGGCCCGGTGGGTAGCGGTAAGACGGAAGTCGCAACGACGATGGAGCGCCTGACAGAGGTTAACCCAATCTACGTTCTGAAATGCAAGAAAACTGGCAAGATATCCCCTTACAACGACAGCCCGCTCTGTCTGTTCACTGCACCGGACGTTGCTGATGACATTAGTGCGGAATACAAAATCCCGCGCCGTTATCTGCAGGTCCAGATGTCTTCCTGGGTTGCGAAACGTCTTGAGCATGCCGGTCACGATATTGAGGCCGCTTTCGAAGTGGCAAAGGTCTATCCTTCCCGTAACAGCCAGCTTGGTATTTCCAAGATTGATCCGCAGGATCCGAAATCCGCGAATCTCGGTTTGCTTATCGGTGAAGTGGATATCACCATGGTGGGTGAAGAAGATCCTCTCGACAGCGATAAAGTCATGAGCTCCGGCGATCCTGACGCTTATATCCCGGGAGCTTTCGCCAAGTCTAACCAGGGCCTTTTCCACGGTGCGGAATTCTTCCGTAACAACCCGGCTTTGCTGAACTGCTTCCTCGAAGGTGTGACGACAGGCTACTACACCGGCGATAAAGGTGTCGGCAACCTGCCGATGGATCAGTGCATTGTTATCACAACCAACGATCCGGTCTGGCAGGATTTCGTTAAGAAGAACGACAGCGATGCGGCACGTAACCGTATCACCCTGATCGATGTGCCTTATACGCTGCGCATTTCCGAAGAAATGAAGATCTACCAGAAACTGCTCCAGAAAAGCCGTCACTCTGATGCGCCGATTGCTGATAAAACGCTGGAAACGCTGGCTGAATTTTCAGTGCTGACCCGCATGAAGGATGGCAAAGATGGTGCGCTGAAAAATTACGATAAGCACATTCGTGCGCGCGTCTGGAATGGTGAGGATGTTGATGCGCCTGCCGGCAAAAAACCAACGCTCAACGAGCTGCGCCAAAAGCAAAGCCCGGGCGAAGGCATGGATGGTTTCTCCATCCGGGATGCGGAACGCGTTCTGAAGGACAGCTTCAACGCACGTGCTATGGAGGGCTACCACGAATCCGATCCTCTGCTGATGCTTGAAACCATGGAAAAGTTCATCAAAGCTGCCGATGAGAGTACATTCTCATCTCAGCAGAAGGGTGAGTTCCAGACACATATCAACGGCATCCGTGACCGTTACATGGCGCATGCAAGAGAGTTGATCAACCGTGCCATGACCGATGCCGATGACGGTGTCTGTCAGGTTCAGTTCGATAAGTACCTGTTCCTGGCCGAGAAATGGAACGAACGGGAAGATTTCATCGATCCGAAAAGCGGCGATCGCACCGATCTGGCAAAGATCGCCAAAATCCTCGAGTCGATGGAGAAGAAAGCCGGGATTTCAAACCCGGAATCATTCCGGAAGACTGCTACGGAAGGCGTCAATGCCGAACTCGCTCGTATTGCCAAGAAAAACCGCGGCAAGCCGCTAGAGGAACAGGAAGACGCGGTCGTTCGCTGGGATTCCTATGAACCTTTGGCAAAAGTTATCCGTGCCAATAACGCGGTCGACCAGGAAACCCGACGCCATATCTTCAAGGCGAAGGCCGAGGCGGATCTGAACACAGATGAAGAAAAGCGTCAGTACTCGCGCTTTAACGACAACATGGAGAAAGCAGGGTTTACGCCAAGCATGACCGCGCGTCATCTGCATCATCTCAACATGAACTAATTCGTCTGGATGAATACCCTGCAGCCTGAACTGATTTTAGGCTGCAGGTTTAAATAAAAAACAATGGTTGCAGGGCCTTATTTCGCGAAGCGATCAGGGTTCTGCCCTAACCAGTCAACAGTGAGTTCAGGCTATGGGCATAACAGTCATCGACAGGCGGCAGGATCCGCAAGAAGATAAATTCGGCACTGACCGCCAACGTTTCCTGGAGCGTTATCGCGACCTTTTCAGGAAAGCAGTCGGCGATCTTGTTGGTGAAGGAAATATAAAAGATCTGGTCGCTAGCGGCGGTGCCGTTCCAATTCCCAAAAGAATGATTTCCGAACCCGTTGTCCATCATGGACAGGGCGGAAAAGCTAGGCGCGTTTTCCCCGGTCTTATTAAATTCGATGTCGGTGACAGGATCCCCAAACCCGAAGGTGGTGGCGGCGGCAGAGGTAGCGGCGAGCCATCAGCCGATGGCGACGGTGAAGATGAGTATGTCTGGTTGTCGCCTGAAGAGCTTCTGAACATTCTTTTTGACGGTCGCCGTCTTCCCGATATGACCAAGCTCAAGGCCCCACAGGTCAAAGTCGTTGATCGCCAACATGCCGGTTACACAAGTAAAGGCCCGGCGCACAGAATGGACATGGATATTACAAACCGCAAGCGCGCGGGCGAAGCCCTTGTTCTCAGTAAAATGAGCGAAAAAAGAGTTATCGATAACCTTGCCGAACAGTATAATATTTATGCTTCATACGAGGCATCTGTCCCTAAATTGAATTTATCGGACAAGAGCAAGAGCGAAAGACGGAATGCTATTATTGAGACGGTCCAGTCTCTGCAGAAGATGTTCCATTCTTTTACCGGTAAATCGCCAGACGATGAGATTGTTTCGCTTTTATCCGAAGCTGTGCAGATCATTCTTAAAGAAAATGTCGGTAGCAAGATTGACAGTGAAGCCGATCAGAAGCGTCTTCAGATTCTCGAAGCGCGCCTGATCGACCAAATTAAGGCAGGTAGGGATGCGGGCCGTTATCGTCCGGATCACCTGACTTATGAATATGACGATGATGTCCCAAAACCCGGTGCCAAGGCGGTCATGTTCTGCATGATGGACGTTTCCTATTCGATGACGCAGGAACGCAAAAATATTGCCAAGAGCTTCTTCTTCCTGATGAATGCCTTCCTGACAACGGCTTATGAGAATACGGATGTTATCTTTATTTCCCACACCACCAAGGCCGAGGAAGTCGATGAAAAGACCTTTTTTTACGGTACGGAAACGGGCGGAACTGTCGTTTCCACCTGTCTGATCAAGATGAAAGAAATCATCGATGAGCGGTATCCACCCTCAGACTGGAATATTTATGGGGTGCAGGCCTCCGACGGGGAAAACAGCCAGAATGACAACCATAAAGTAATCGAGCTGATGCAGAAAATAATGCCGTTGACGCAGAGTTACTATTACATCCAGGTCGAACAGCCCAGCTATGGCGAGAGACTGTTGCCGGTTTTTAAGGATCTCGCAGAAGAGTTCCCGGGGCGCGTTTATACGGCTGAACTGGATACCCCAGCGGATGGCCTGGATGCCTTCAACCATTTCTTCCCCACCGACGGTAGCATGCCTACCAAGCCTTCGTTTGTGCCTTAATAGAGAGTAAAGGGATACCGCTATGGATAATCTGCCGGAAGAGCAAAAGGATTATTACAAAAAGATCCAGGATTTGCTCGGCCATTATAAAGATGGCTGGGAAGTCTTTATTAACGCTCACAAGGCGAAAGATTTCGATTATCCGCTCATCCGTAAACCCGAATTCGAGAATGATCCGTACCTGCCTTCCACCTGGATCGAGTTGGTAGCGGTTACGCAGGGCATTATTGCGAAGGATATGCTCGGGCTTGATTTTTATCCCCCACAGATCGAGATTATCCGTGCCGACCACATGCTTGACGTCTATACCACCGTCGGCTTGCCAGGCGGGTACAAGCACTGGAGCTTTGGCAAGAAGCGCATGATCGAGGAAAAGAAATACGACGCCAGTAAGCATCTCGCTTACGAAATCGTCATCAACTCTGAGCCCTGCATCGCCTATTGCATGGACACCAACTCTCCCGTCATGCAGATGCTTGTGATCGCCCACGCTTGCTACGGTCATAATGCTGTCTTTAAAAACAATACCCTGTTCAAAGAATTTACAAACGCCGAGGCAATCCTGGCGGATGTGGCTAACCTCAAGAACTTTGTTCTGCAATGCGAGCAAAAATATGGACAGGAGGAAGTTTCAGATTTCCTCGATTTCTGCCACGCCATGCAGTTTATGGACATTCCCGATACGGCGGGCCACAGGATTCGTACCAAGAGCGAACTGAAAGCGCGCGCAGAGGAGAAAAAACGTCTGGATCTTGATGCCGGTTCACGCATCACTTTCAATGGCGAAGCCGCTTCGAAAACCCGCAATGATAATCAGCCCACTTTTCCACATCGCGGGGTCAGGAACGTTCTCGGTTATATGGCTGACCATGATGAATACTTCCCTGACTGGAAGCGTACCATCATGAAGATGCGTTCGGAACTTTCTCAATATTTCAAACCGCAAATGATGACGCAGAAGCTGAATGAGGGTTTTGCGACATGGACCCATACGAAAATCATGAACACCATGTTTAAAATGGGCCTGATGGACTGGGGCATGAATCAGGAATTCAACAATTCCAATGACGGCGTCCTCTATCAGCCTTCGGCAATTCGTTTGGTTAAAGACGAAGAAGGCAAAATTCATGAACAGTTCGTTGGGGCCAGCTTAAATCCCTATGCAATCGGATTTGCGATGTACGATGACATCGAAAGAATCTGCGACAACCCCACCGAAGAAGACAAGCTCTGGTTTAAGCATTTTGCCGGCAATAAAGACGGGGTGGAGATGGTGAAACATGCCATGGAAACCACCAGTGACGAAACCTTTATCGAGCAATATCTGTCTCCAACCGTGATGCGGAAATTTGCTTTCTTCGAGATCGAGGATGTAGCCAAGAAAAATTTCTTTGAAGTTACAAGCATTCATAACGCAGCCGGGTTCCGCAATATCCGGCAGCAGCTCGCAAATGATTGCCGAACATTCGACATCATCCCAAATATCCGCGTGCACGACTATCAGGAAACAGACCGTTGCCTGATCCTTCGTCATCAGATGAAAGACGGCGCACCGCTTGAGCCGAAGTCTTTGCAGCAAATTCTGGAGTTGATGCACAGCCAGAGGGGTTATCCTGTGGTCGTGGAAAGCGTGGATGAAACAGGAAATGTCCGTGAGACATTCTCCTCCCCCGAAAAGTACGATTATGCGAAATATAAACGTACCTATAGGCATCTTTCACCTTGATCACAGTTTCTGTCAGGCTTCAAAAAGTAACAAAAAAACCCGCTGAAAAGCGGGTTTTTTTAATGGTGGCGGTGGAGGGACTTGAACCCCCGACACAAGGATTATGATTCCTCTGCTCTACCGGCTGAGCTACACCGCCAAAAGGTGTGAAGGCCCTGTTTATGACGTTTTGAGGTGAAAAAGTCAAGATTAGGTTTTTGGCGGGTTTTATTGCAGTGCCAGCGTGGTTCTGAGGAAATCGGAGGCCACGTTCCATGACCGCAAATCGGCTTTTTGGTTGTAGGCTGCGCCTTTGGAGGGGTCGTTCCCGGCGTCTTGCTGGGTAAAGGCATGAACCGCGCCACTGTACTGAATAAGCATCCAGTCGGCACCCGCGGCGCGCATTTCCTGTTCAAAGCCTGCGACCTGGGCCGGGGGGACATGCGGGTCTTCGGCACCCTGATGAACCTGGACCGAGGCGGCGATGACGCCCGCTTTAGTAACAGGTGCTTTGCTGGTCAGGTCGCCGTGGAAACTGACTACGGCCTTTACATCATTCGCACACATTCGGGCAACCTCCAACGCCATGCCACCGCCAAAGCAATAGCCGATCACGCCAATGCGCGTGGTGTCGATGGCCTTTAGGGTGTGCGCATAATCAAGTGCGGCCTGCAGGCGTTTGCGGGCGAGGGCGGGATTGTTTTTATATTTCCCCGCTTCGGTTCCCGCATCCGCGTCGCTGGCGGGGCGCACACCCTGGCCGTACATATCGATGGCAAGGGCGTTATAGCCCTGTTGCGCAAGCATGTCGGCACGCATCCGTTCATAGGCGGTCAGGCCCTTCCATTGATGCACGATAAGAACTATAGGGGAAGGGCGACCGGAGATATCGTTCTGCGCCCTGGCCAGATAGCCTTCCAGCTTCATATCGCCGTCCATATAGGTCACCGTTTCCCCGGCAAAAGCAGGGGCAGCAGCAATCAGCATAAGCAGGGAGAAAATAACACTGCGCAGGAACATCGGTATCTCCGTCCGTAATAAATGACGGAGTGATTATAGGATAAAAATGGTAGGGATCAAACTTATCAAATAGTTCAGGCGGCCTGCCGCAGCGTTCTGTTTTCTGCGGCCACAATCCATCCGCCGCCGATCATGCGCTCGCCGTTATAGCAGGCGGCGGCCTGACCGGGGGCTATGCCGTATTGGGCATTTTCAAGCGTGAGTATGGCGGTGTGACCAGGGCCACGCGTAACTTGGGCCGTGACCGGGGTCATCATCGAGCGGAATTTCAGCAGTACCGTGTCCGCAGCGGCGTCGAGCCAGTTGCAATCCTTTAAATGCAGTGTGTCGCAGGCGAGGGCTTCCTTCGGGCCGACGATGACGCGAGCATTGGCTGGATCGAGTTTAACCACATAAAGCGGGGTATTTTCTTCATCATGCCCGCCGCCTATGCCAAGGCCTTTGCGCTGGCCGATCGTATAGCCAATAACGCCATCATGCCGGCCGAGTACGCGTCCGTCCATATGTTCAATGGTGCCGGGTGTTGCGGCTTGGGGACGCAGGCCTTTGACGATTTTTGTATAGTCGCCACCCGGGACGAAGCAGATATCCTGGGAATCCGGTTTTTCCGCCGTGAGCAGGCCAAGGCGTTGCGCGTGGCCGCGCGTGATGTCCTTGGTCCAGCCCCCCAGCGGGAAACGCAGGAAATCAAGTTGTGCCTGAGTCGTCGCGAAAAGGAAGTAACTCTGATCCTTGCCGGGATCGACGGCGCGCAGCATCTCGGCGCGGGTATCATTCATCACGCGCTGGATGTAATGGCCGGTCGCCATGCAATCCGCCCCAAGATCCTTGGCAACGGTGAGCAGATCGCGGAATTTTACAGTCTGGTTGCATTGAATGCAGGGCACGGGGGTTTCACCGCGCAGGTAAGAGTCAGCGAATTCCTCGATCACCGAGTCCTTGAATTTGCTTTCGTAATTAAGGACGTAATGCGGAAAACCCTTGGCCTCGGCGATGCGTTTTGCGTCGTAGATGTCCTGACCGGCGCAGCAGGCACCCTTTTTTTCAATGGCCGCGCCGTGATCGTATAACTGGAGCGTGACGCCGATAACGTCATAGCCCTGTTCATGCAGCAGCGCAGCGACCACCGATGAATCCACCCCGCCCGACATGGCAACAACCACGCGGGTTTCGGCGGGGGCTTTAGCGAAGCCGAGGGAATTTAAGGAGGTCGTCATGCCCGGAATATAGGCAGAAAGAAGCAGAATATCAAGAATTATTGACATAACTTTTGCAAGTTTGCTAACGTTGCGCCATGTCAGGATTAAAGAGCGTTAGCATAGGGCCAGTCGGTCATGAAACAGATCCGGTCCGGGTCCGGGAGGCCTTCAGGCTGGGGTGTTCCGCCGTTATCATTGACAGCACGCTGCCCGGCGAAGTGGGCGCGGAAGTTGCCTGCGTCCCGGCTACTGGTTTTCCCGGCAAGTCGGCTGCTTTGCGCGAGGCAGACGGAACGCATCAGTGGGATGATTTTATTCCCGGAATTCCACTGACGCAACAATGGCTGAAGGAACAAATGCGCCGGGCTGAGGATGTTGGCTTTCGCCCGCGGGCCTCGGCTATGACCGGGAAATACCCGGGATTTATTATGTTGACGCTCTGGACCCAGAATGCCCCCGATTATGCGTGGCATATCGATAAACCTGATTTGCCGGAATGGAACGATCTTCACATCCATATCCACGGCGATGGAATGATGATTGCAGTTCCTGAGAAAGGTTCAATGAGCGTAAACCTGCAAAACCGTTTTTTTGCGGTCGCATCTGACCCATCAATTGATGGGCTGGAGGCTGCTGATAACGCTCTCCGTGATCGAGGGTTTAATCTTGTGGCGCTGCGGCCCGGGCAGATGCTGGCCTTTAATGCCGGGTGTCTGCACAGATCCGCGCGAAAGCGCCCGGACAGTCCGAAACTCCGCGCGGCGATGTTCTGAGCGTGGCGGAGCAATCAAACACCAAAATTATTCTTCCGGTTGGGTATGAAAATAACCCCGCCCTGATCGCACGTGCGTTTGAAAAGGGATGCGGCGGGGTTATCGTCGATGGCGCTGTGCCCGCCATAGTCCTGGCCGAGCTTGAGGCCATCAGCCTGACGCCGGAGCAGCGGAATGGCTCACGTTATGCCAGCCAGTTTTATATGGCATGCCGCAACGGCCTGACGCAGGAGATCGACTGGGACGAAAGATATAAAGGCCTGTCCCTTCCTGAAACCGGGCGGTGGCTGGCCGAGGAAATCAAATGGGTGATCGCGGCCGGGATGGGGCGCGGCCGCGATAAAATAGCGGATGGGCAGAAACTGATGTCGGTGTGGCTGAACGCCGCCGTGGCGACAGGGTGGCATATCGACCGGCAGAAATCGCTTGTGAAGCCCGATATGCATCTGCATATCCACGGCCAGGGTCTGATGATCGCAAGTCCTGAATGCCGGGCGGCCCTGTCGATGAAGAAATCGTCTGCGGCCTATGTCCTGCCGGACAATCCTTTGTCTGCGGAAGGCAGCCAGGACCAGATGCTGCGTGAGCGCGGGTTTAAAATTACCGAACTGCGCCCCGGGCAGAAACTGTTTTTTAAAGACCAGTGTCTGCACAGGTCGGGGATCGGCGCGCCGGATCAGGTCAAAATTAGGGGCGCGATGTTTTAAGCTAACTTGTGAAAATCTAAGCTTTTGCGCTGCAAATAAACATTTCTTGGTTTTGCACGCATCATTCTGCTATGGATGAGTTAATCAGAAATAATAATTACAGGGAGATCCGGGCCATGGACGTTGGAAAAAAGCAGATCAAGAATATCGCCATTTTCTGTGGATCGCGATTTGGCGCAACCCCTGAGTATAAGCAACAGGCGGAGGAGGTCTGCAGCCTTCTCGCGGCGGATAACAGGAACCTCGTTTATGGCGGCGGCCATTCCGGATTGATGGGCGTTGCCTTCGATGCGTTCCGTGATGCCGGTCGCGGCGTTACTGCCGTCATAACGCATATCTTCCGCAATGTTTCCGGCACCGTTGAGCATGATAAGTATACCGAGAAGGTGGTGCGCAGCCTTTCCTCGCGCAAACAGAAGATGATCGACGCCGCCGATGCATTCGTCGTTCTGCCGGGTGGCTTCGGCACCATGGATGAACTATTTACGGCACTTGCAATCATCGACATGCAGATGGCGGGACGGTCGAAAGAATTTGTGAAGCCTGTGATCGTGCTGAATACCAACGGGATTTACGATCATCTTGGTGAGTTGATCAAAGCGCAGATCCGCGCCGATTTCGTTCATGACGGACGGCAGCGCCTGATCCGGTTCTGCTCCACACCGCAGGAGGTGGTCAGCAAGATCCGCGCCTGGAATCACGAAGGGATCAAGACCGCAGCGCAACTGGTTGATGAAATCCAGATCGCGAAGGCCGCCAATGGCAATAATCAGGCGCAGACCCTGAAAGACATGACAGGACCGACGCCGCCGGCCCCATAATATTTACCAGCCTGTTTTCGTTCCCGGCAAGGCAACCACAAGGCCGTCAAGTTCCGCTGTCATCATAATCTGACACGACAGGCGCGATTGTTTGCGGATATCGAAGGCGAGGTCGAGCATATCTTCCTCCTCCATCGATTTACCGTCTTCGGGCAGAACTTTGTCCCACCAGTCGGGGTGGACGTAAACGTGACAGGTAGCGCAGGCGAGAGAACCGCCGCAGGCGCCTTCGATCTGGTCGATATCATGTTTCTGGGCGATTTCCATGACGGACAGGCCAAGCGGGGCGTCAACCACCTTCGGCGTTCCATTGGTCATGATAAAAGTCATTTGTGGCATGGTCGTTTTTTCCTTCAGGCGGCGATACGGGCTTTGATGCGCCCGTGCATTTCTAGCCATGCGGCGGTGAAGAGGTCAATATCATTCTGTGTGGTATTCCACGCCAGCGAGACGCGAATGGCCCCCAGGGCCTCGCTTTCGGGCACCTGCATGGCCTCCAGCACGTGGCTGACCTTTACCGAGCCGCTGGAGCAGGCGGAGCCGGAGGACACCGACATCCCGGCAAGGTCGAGGGCCATCAGCTGGGTCTCGGCCTGAATGCCCGGCAGGGCGATTTGCGTTGTGTTGGATACGCGCGGGGCACCCGCCCCAAAAATTCTCAGACGCGGTTCGGCTTTTTCCAGTGTGGCCTCTAATCGGTCGCGCAGGGCGGCGAGGGACTGGAAATTTTCCATGTCGGTGACGGCGAGGCGGGCGGCCTCACCCAGACCCGCAATTGCAGCGATGTTTTCAGTTCCGGCGCGCTGGCGTTTTTCCTGACCGCCGCCGCGCAATAACTTTTCTATTTTTGCACCGGGGGCGAGGACGAGTGCGCCAATCCCCTGCGGCCCGCCGAATTTATGGGCAGAAAGAGAAAGGTAATCGACCTGCAGCGCTGAAAAATCAACAGGGATGCGGCCTAAGGCCTGCACGGCATCAGTATGAATGCGGGTTTGCGGTGAAATTTTACGCACCAGGCGGACGATCTCTGCGATAGGCTGGATCGTGCCGGTTTCATTGTTCACCAGCATTACCGAGATCAGGTCGGGTTGACCGGCGAGCATGGTTTCAAGTTTGTCCATGTCGATGACGCCATCGGCGGTGACAGGGATTTTTTGCGCATCGGGTGCTGCTTCCAGAACCGACGGATGCTCGATAGCGGAGATGAAAATCTTTTTGCCGCGAAAGGAATTGATGACGGTGTTATTGCTCTCCGTCGCGCCGCCTGTGAAAAAAACATATGCGGGATTGGTAGAGAGCAGATCCGCAACGGCAGCGCGTGCATCCTCAACACGCTTGCGCGCCAGGCGCCCGTCACCATGCATGGAGGATGCGTTTCCGGTCTCGGCGAGCGTTGCCGCAATAGCGCTGATCACGCCGGGTTTAAGGGGCATGGTGGCGTTGGCGTCGAGATAGGTGCGTGTTTTTAAAGGCATGACCCTGTTGTATGGAAAAACATGGGAATTATCAAGTGTTTTCAAATAATTGACAGAATTTTTTGGACTTCCCCCGTGCGCTTT
Source organism: Micavibrio sp. (assembly GCA_028290825.1). GTDB lineage: Bacteria > Pseudomonadota > Alphaproteobacteria > Micavibrionales > Micavibrionaceae > Micavibrio. The sequence goes on along the minus strand of JAQGJB010000062.1, from coordinate 9,651 downwards.
GCTAGACAATGGGGGTCCAGAAAATTTAAGCCTTTGTCCAACAGTGTAGGGGAAGTCATTTGCCTGAAATTATTATCAACGGTCCTGCGGGCCGCCTTGAAGGCCGGTATACGCATTCAAAAACACCGAACGCACCGCTTGCGCTGATTTTGCATCCTCACCCGGAACATGGCGGGACGATGAACAACAAAATCACCTATTACATGTTCCAGACATTTGCCGAGCGCGGGTTTTCGACGCTGCGTTTCAACTTCCGCGGCGTGGGCCGTTCCCAGGGTGTGCATGACCGTGGCGAGGGTGAGCTTTCTGACGCCGCCGCCGCGCTTGACTGGATGCAGGAACTGAATCCGAATGCGCCTTATGTATGGGTTGCCGGTTTCTCCTTCGGTGCCTGGATCGGTATGCAGCTTTTGATGCGCCGTCCGGAGATCCGTGGTTGGATTTCGGTATCGCCACCGGCCAACATGTATGACTTCACGTTCCTTGCGCCTTGCCCGCAATCCGGCCTGATCGTTCAGGGCAACAAGGACAATATCGTGCCTGAGCCGCACACCGAGAAACTGGTGCAGAAACTGCGCGCGCAGAAGGGTATTACCGTTGATTACCGCGTTGTGGACGGTGCAAACCATTTCTACAACGACAAGATCGACTCCCTGATAGGCAACATGCACGACTACCTGAACAAGGTGGGCAGCGGTTCCGAAGTGGAAGTGCCGAAAAAGCTTATTAAAGCCGCATAATTCAAAAAAAGCCGGTCTTGATGACCGGCTTTTTCTTATGCTTCATGCGTTGACTGCTTCCATCACTTCCTCGACATGGCCCGGCACTTTGACCTTGCGCCAGATCTTTCCGATTTTTCCGTCCTCATTGATCAGGAAGGTTGAACGGTCGATGCCCATGTATTTTTTGCCATACATGCTTTTCTCGACCCAGACGCCGTATTTCTCCAGCATGGTCCCCACCTCGTCGGAAAGCAGCGGGAAGGTAAGGCCGAATTTCTCAGCGAATTTGTCATGCTTCTTCACGCTGTCTTTTGAGACGCCGAGAATCACCGCCTTCATTTTTTTGAATTTCGGCAGGTTATCGTTAAACGTGCAGGCCTGGGTGGTGCAGCCCGGTGTGTCGTCCTTCGGATAAAAATATAGCACCACTTTTTTGCCTTTAAAATCCTTCAGGCTGATGGTTTCTCCACCCGAAGCGGGCAGGGTGAAATCCGGGGCTTTGGAACCTTCTTTTAGCTCGGGCATTGCGTTAACTCCTTATGGTATTGGCGGTCGGGGATTGTACCCTGTCCGCCCGCGTGGCAAAACTATTCAATGATATTGAAGCCCCTCAAACTACGGCATAAAACGATTCTTGTCGCGCTGGAAGGCCTGATGGTTTTGCTGGTTCTGGCTGTGCTGGCGGCGGGGGCAATTATGTTCAGGATCAGCCAGGGTCCCATCGAGATCGGCTTTGCCAAAAAGTTTATCGAGAGCGAACTGAGCGACCCGGCGCATAACGTGGCCCTCAGGATCGGTGAGGTTTACCTGGGGTGGGACAAGGATGAATCCCGGCCGGAGGTCAGCCTTAAAAATATCCAGCTTCTCAACACGCAGCAAAATCGCCTGATCGTGTCGGTGCGTTCGGCGGAGGTCAGCTTTTCGCGTTCGGCTATTTTCATCGGCAAGCTTGAGCCGCGGTCGATTATTGTGCAGGCGCCTTTGATTACGCTGATCCGCGACAGTGACGGGCGTGTCCGCCTGGCCCTCGACCAGAAGGCCGACAAGGATCCCGCCGATAAGGGGATAGAGCTGTTTGACCTGCTTGATGAACTTTCCCGCCCCGCGTCTGAAATACCGCGCGACTGGCCCCTGCGCTCCCTGCGCATGATTGCGATCAGCGACGCACGGATGATGGTCGAGGATCATGTGTTGGGGCAAAGCTGGCTGGTGCCGAAAATTGAACTGGCGATCAGCCGCCCGCGCGAACAGGCTATTGGTGCCTCTGCCTCGTTGTGGCTGGAGAGTGCGCGGTCGCCGGAGCCTGCGTTGAAATTAACGGCGGCTTATCTGAAAGAGTCGCGCAGCCTGTCCTTCGGCCTCGGCCTCAATAAACTGCGCGCATCTTTTGTGGCGTCAAAACTCCCCGACCTCAGCTGGCTGCAGGAACAGACCGTATCCTTAAGCGGTCAGGCGCGGGCGCAGATCGATTCCAGTATGAATCTGACAGGAATGCAGGCCAGTCTGCAAAGCAATAACGGACTGATCCTCATTCCCGATGTTTATAAAAAGCCCATTCCTTATAAAAGCCTGGCGCTTGATTTTGAATATGCTGCGGCCACCAAAACCTTCACCCTGCTGGACAGCCCGATCGTCTTTACCGATGATTTCAGTGTCGTCTTAAGCGGTTCGGCAGTGCAGGCGGCGGAGGGCGGCATTCATGCACCCTTGAAAGTCAAAGTTAAAAATCTGCCGCAGGAACGTATCGCCGAATACTGGCCCGCCGTGCTTGAGGGAGACCCTTCCGAGGAATGGGCGTTGCACCGCCTGTCGAAGGGGCGTCTTCATGATGCCGTGATCGATGTCGTTCTGGACGCCGCTAAAGCGCCGCGCGAGGACGAACCCGATGAGATGAAATGGAAGGTCAGGCTTGCCGACCTGAACGCGGATTTTAATCTTTCCGATATGACAGTGGATTACCGCGCGCCGATGATGAAGCTGGAACATGCTGACGGTCATGGAAAATTCAGCATGGCCGATGACCGCCTGACCATTGATGTCAGCAAGGGGTCGATGGGCGACCTGACCGTCAATGAGGGCAGGGTCATCATCGACACCGTGATTGGAAAAACGGTGGGCAAGGCGACAATTGATATCGACGTTGCGGGGCCATTAAAGACGCTGATCAAATATATTTCCGAAGAGCCGATATTCGTGAAGGTTCCGACGACGATTGAGAAGGTCGCGGGTACGGCCAAACTGAAGGTCAATATCCAGTTCCCAACCCTTGCCGTGCTCCCGGCGGAAAAGATAGATGTTGAAGCAACGGGGCAGATGCAGAATGTCCTGCTGCCCGGTCTGGTGCATGATCTGGATGTTAGTGGCGGGCCGATCAATGTGAAGGTCAAGGACCGGCAGGTGGCAATCGACGGCAAGGCCAAACTGGACGGCGTCGATACCAATTTCACGTTCGACCAGTATTTTGAATCAAAGGATAAGGATTATGCGGCGAAAGTTGTCGCCAATATCATCGCCGACGAACCGCTGCGGAAAAAATTCGGCCTCGATCTGGCGTCGTGGGTGACAGGGGCCGTTCCGGCAAAGGTCGTCTATACCGATTTCGGCGGCGGCAAGGCCCAAGTCGAAACAGAGGTTGATGCCACACCCGCGACATTAATGGTCAAGCCGATGAATTACGTCAAGGTTCCCGGCGTTGCGGGGAAGGTAACGGCAACGGCAATTCTGCAGGGCGGGGCGATTACAAGGATCGAGAAACTGAATGTCACAACGCCGGATGCCAGTGTCGAGGACGGCAGCATGACGTTCGTGCAATCGGGAAAAGAATCCCTTCTTACCGGCGGGACGTTGCCGAAGGCGAAATTGAAAGATACGCAGGTTGCGGTCGGCTTCACCGTAACGCCGGCCAAGCTGATGACCATCAATATCAAGGGGGCGTTTCTTGACGCAACCCCGTTCCTTGAGAATGACAAGAAGGACGAGCCTTATTCCGGTCCGGCGCTGAAGGCGAATGTGGAGGTCGATAAAATGCGCACCTCCGCCACCGACGCGATCAACAACGCCAAGATCGCCTTCAGCATGGATAACCAAGGGGTCGCCAACCTGCTGCATGTCGATGCGAATGTCGGGCGCGGGTCCCTCATCTTCCGGTATCAGCCGGACCCCACGGGCGAGAAAATGACGCTGACCGTTGATGCCGGTGACGCGGGGGCCGCATTGCAGGCCTTTGATGTGTACGAAAATATACGCGGCGGTGTTTTGGCAGTGAAGGGTGCTTCGGTGCCGGGCGGCGATAAAAAAATCGTCATCGGCAAGGCGGAAATTACAAATTTCAAGGTCGTCAATGCCCCGGTTCTGGCGCGTCTTGTCAACGCGATCAGCCTGACGGGGGTTTTGCAGTTGCTGGGCAGCGACGGAATTGAATTCAGCCGCCTGGAATCCGATTTCACCTGGACCAAGAAAAAGGGCGGTGATGTCTTTGCCGTAAAGGACGGCAGAACTTCCGGGTCTTCCATGGGACTGACCTTTGAGGGTACCGTTGACCGGGTCGACGATATGATGAATATCAACGGAACGATCGTTCCCGTATCGCTGGTGAACGATATCCTCAGCGGTATTCCGTTGATTGGCGACATTCTTTCCGGCGGGTCGAAAGGCGGGGTTTTTGCCGCGACCTACACGGTCAGGGGTCCGACCAAGCAGCCTGAAACCTCGGTCAATCCGCTCTCCATCCTGACGCCTGGTTTCCTGCGCCGCATTTTCTTTGAATGATTTAACCGTATAGAGGGCGCAGGGCCAGGCTGCCCGGTGTTATGCGCCTGAGCCGCAGGAAGGCTTCCTTTTGGCTCAGGACATCGGGGAATCCCCCTACCGGGGTGACCACATAATCATCGGTCTGCACGGCAAAACGCAAATTGATGTCGGTTCTTGAATAAAGCCCGCCGCGCGACACGATTTCAACCTTCTCAATATTACGGCGGTAAACCTCCACCGGGGCGAAGGGATCACGCAAGGCGGCCTGATGATGCCGCACCATATGGTCCACCGGGTGCGGCAGCATATGGCCGGTGCCCGAGAAACGCCCGGCAAAGTCCGCGCGGGTCAAGAAATGATGTGCAACGGGCATCTCATACGGAATGGCTTCCGATTTAACATCGGCGGCGAATTTCAGGATATGAAAGCCGCGCACTGTGTCACCGCTTTGTGGGTCTGGGCCGAAATCGTCAACCACGGCGTAAAGCTGGGCATCGGCAAACGCCTGATGCAGGCGGGTCATCAGGGCCTGGTCCCGGGTGGTGGCCGTATAATCCAGCAACGGGTTTTCCGCCTGGGCTGACAGTTTTTTCCGACGGGCCTGCAGGGCTGCCTGAAAATCGTGTATCCGGGTCATGGTTTTACCTTTCAGCCACCAAATCGATAAATATTGGCGAAAGCTTACTATAATTATGAAAACACCGCAAGTCCGGCTCAGGCGGCGCGGATCAACGCATGTTTCTTCTTCCCGGCAGAGAGTTTGATATAGCCGTCAGCGGTCATATCCGCCGTGCCGAGCGTATGGGTGAGGGTTGTGACGGGCTGGTCGTTGAATTTCGCACCGCCGCCTTCAATCAGGCGCTTGGCTTCACCCTTTGATGCGGCAAGCCCGGCCTCGACCAGAAGATCAACAACGCTCACCCCGGCGTTCAGGCGGTCCGCCGCCACATTAATGGTCGGAAGATCGTCGCCCACGCCGCCCTGTTCAAAGGTTTTGCGCGCGGTTTCTGCGGCGGCGGTTGCTGCCTCCTCGCCATGAACAAATTTGGTGACCTCGAAGGCAAGGATCTTTTTCGCTTCGTTGATTTCCGAGCCCTGCAGTTTTTCCATGCGGGCGATTTCATCCATCTTCATCGTGGTGAAGAGTTTCATGAATTTGATGACGTCGGCGTCTTCCGTATTGCGCCAGTATTGCCAGAAATCATAGGGGCTGAAGAGATCGGCGTTGAGCCAGACGGCGCCGCCCTCCGTCTTCCCCATCTTTGCGCCGGAAGCGGTGGTCAGCAATGGGCAGGTCAGCGTGAAAAGGCCGAAACCTTCTTTTTTACGGCCCAGTTCGACGCCGTTAATCATGTTGCCCCATTGATCGGAACCGCCCATCTGCAGGATGGTGCCGTAGCGGCGGTGAAGTTCGACGAAATCATAGCCCTGCATGATCATGTAGTTGAATTCAAGGAAGGTCAGAGGTTGCTCGCGTTCAAGACGCAGTTTGACGGAGTCGAACGTCATCATCCGGTTGATGGTGAAATGCGTGCCGTAATCGCGCAGGAATTCCATGTAATTGATGTTGAGCAGCCAGTCGGCATTGTTCACAAGAATTGCATCGGTCGGGCCGTCCCCGAATTTCGCGTAGCGGGAGAAGCCGCGTTTGATGGATTCAATATTTGCGTCGATATCTTCGCGGCTGAGCAGCGGGCGGGTTTTATCCTTGAAGGTCGGGTCGCCGATCATCGCGGTGCCGCCGCCGGAGAGGAAAATCGGTTTGTGCTCTGCCTGCTGGAACCAGTGCAGCATCATCATCCACATCATATGGCCGACATGCAGACTTTTCGCCGTCGGGTCATAGCCGGTATAGGCGGACTGAACCCCCTCCATCAGCTTCTGGTCGAGGCCTTCAAAATCACTGCACTGGTGAATAAAGCCACGTTGGTCTAGGATATTCAGGAATTCTGATTTGTACGTCATGATCATTTTGTGATAGCAGGAAGAGATGCAAAAACCAAGACTTTATACGGCCATCGGCCTTATGTCCGGCACTTCCCTGGACGGGATTGACGCGGCCGTGATCCGGACGGACGGGCACGGGCATGTGGAGCGCCTGGGTTTTTACACCGAGGATTATGAGCAGGCGGTAAGGGGTGCGTTGCGGGCCTGTCTGGGGCTGAAAACCGACCCGGATGGCCGGGTGAAAATGGCCGAACGGGTCATGACCCTGGCGCATGCCGAAGCGGTGAAGAAATTGCTGGCGAAAACCGGGTTGCAGGCTGCGGATATCGACCTGATCGGTTTTCACGGCCAGACGATTTTTCATGAACCGGCGAACAGGTTCACCTGGCAGATCGGTGACGGACCTTTGCTTGCCAAAGAAACTGGCATTACCGTCATCAACGATTTCCGCAGCGCCGATGTGCAGGCGGGCGGGCAGGGCGCGCCGTTCCTGCCGCTTTATCACTGCGCGGTGACCCATGGCCTGTCCAGGCCTGTGGCGATCCTTAACCTCGGCGGTGTGGCGAATGTCACCTATATCGATGATGCGGTTCTGCTGGCCTTCGATACAGGTCCGGCGAGTGCGCTGATCAATGACTGGGTCAAGGCGAACCAGCGCGGCGAGTATGACAACGACGGGCTGTTCGCGGCGCAGGGGAAGGTGGATCATGCGGTTCTCGGTTCTTATCTTGCCGATCCGTTTTTCAATATCACGCCGCCCAAAGCGCTCGACCGGGATCAGTGGACGACGCGGCCGGTTGCGGGTCTGAGCCTGGAAGACGGCGCCGCGACGCTGACGGCGTTCACGGTTGAATCGATCGCCAGGTCGCGCGCGCATCTGCCGCGCCAACCGCTGGCCTGGTATGTCACGGGTGGCGGGCGTCACAATAAAACAATGATGGCGTGGCTCAGGGCTGCGCTTGGCGTGCCAGTCGGGACGGTGGACGATCTCGGTCTTGACGGCGATGCGATGGAGGCGGAGGGGTTTGCCTATCTCGCCGTGCGGTCCGAACTGGGGCTGCACCTGTCTGAGCCGGGCACGACCCGTGTGCCGCAGCCGGTCACCGGCGGGCATAAATGGTCGCCGTAAATGGTTCTTATTAAACAGGCAAGCGATCAGGCTATTCTTGAGGCTGCAGCTATTTTAAAGGCCGGCGGCCTGGTCGCGCTTCCCACCGAGACAATTTATGGCCTCGGCGCAAATGCGCTTGACGGTGTCGCGGTGGCGAAGATTTTCGTGGCCAAGGGGCGGCCGTCCTTCAATCCACTGATCGTGCATGTGCCGGATATTGAAAGCGCCGCGTTGCTGGTTGAAATGAATGAAACAAGCCGCGCCGTGATGAATAAATTCTGGCCTGGGCCGCTGACGATTATTCTTCCCCGCCGCCCCGGATGCGCGGTCAGCGATCTCTGCAGTGCGGGCCTTCCGACCCTGGCGGTGCGGGTTCCGGCGCATCCGGCGGCGCTCAAACTTTTGAAAGCGGCAGGTGTGCCGGTGGCGGCCCCAAGCGCCAATAAATCGGGGAGCATTTCACCCACCACGCCGCAGCATGTTCTGGAATCCCTTGGTGATGCGGTTGATTTTATCCTTGCGGCGGGGCCATCCAGTGTGGGCGTCGAATCGACCGTTCTTGATCTCTCCGGCGCCAAGCCGCTGATCCTGCGCCCCGGTGCGGTGACGGCGGAGGACTTGCACCCGATCCTCGGGCCTGTTGCTTATGACCTGGGCGATCACGGGCATGATGTGAAATCACCGGGCCAGTTGCTGAAACATTATGCGCCGTCCATTCCGATGCGACTGAACGCTGTGGATGTTGAGGAGGGGGAGGCATTGCTCGCCTTCGGGTCGCTGAAATTCATGGGGATGAAGGGCGGCGGGTTTGCCAAGGATCTTCCGGCGGAGCGCCTGCGGAATTTAAGCGATACGGGCGATCTGTATGAAGCGGCGGCGAACCTGTTCCGTCTGATGCGCGAGCTTGATAAGCCGGCGCATGCGAGGATCGCAGTCATGAATGTTCCCAACCAGGGCATCGGCATCGCGATCAATGACCGATTGAAACGCGCAGCGGCCGGATCTGTGATCCCCCACAACAAACAAGGCACCCAATGATCAGCTGGGTGCCTTTTCTTCTTGCTTAACGAGTCCGCGGGTTAGGCGGGGCTGGGTTTCGCCCAGTAGGTCCAAAGCAGCGCATTAATGCGTTTGCGTGCAACTCCCGTCGATTTAGCATAACCCCCGGCACCAGCGATTCGGAACATGCGGCGCAGAGCGTCATTCTTGTAGTAACCAAGACGAAGATTCATTTGATTCTCCTTTTGCCTCGTTGTTACAAGACCAATATAGCCATAGCGTCGTAGAATGTCAAATAAAACTATAAGTAATTAAATACAAGTTAAATCACAATATTCATTTATTACTTATAATATTTGCTTTGTATTTCAATTTATACATCAATAATGGTTTTATGATTACTTCTATATTTTAATAAATATTTTTTGTTCTGAAATTGAGATCTGTAAAGGATTGATTCTGGCTGTGTTTTAGAGATTGATCATAAAGTAATTACAAAAAAACGGGACCGCTTTTACGGTCCCGCAAGTGATGGGTTCGGTTGGGGGAAAGCTATTGGTTCAGGCTGCGGTAACTGCTCATGTAACCGTTGCGCGATTCAGCCATGGCGGTCTTTACGGTCTTGTCCGCATCGGCCTCATCCGTGTCGGCGTTGCGGCGGCTGGCGGCGGCATGGCCGTGGCCGTGCGATCCGAGACTGGCGTTCACACGTGCGCGCGCCACTTCCGTGCTGGTCAGGGTGTCGTGAGCCATCATCATCAATTGTGCCGGGTCGGCGACTCGGCTGTTGGCGGATATGCCCAGCGGTATAGGCTTCGCCCGCGGCAGTTCGTAGAGCGCGGTGGCATCTGTGCCGTCGTCATCGTTCAGCATGCTGATGACATTGGCGCGTGTATTTGTATCCACCCCGTCCTGAACGTTCGATGCCATGGGCAGGGTGCGCAGGATCGAGTTCGACGCGTATTGCACGGGATAAGCGGTATCGGCGGGTGTTTCGCTTTGGGTGCTATTGTCCGCAACCAGCGTCCGGTCCTGTGGCGCAGGGGTTTTCGTCGTCATCGGGTTGTTGAATTTCTTGTCGAACATGGCGTAGATGTCGCCCAGTGAACGCTGGTGCTGGGT
>JAQGJB010000057.1 GCA_028290825.1 Micavibrio sp. | reverse complement strand
GGTTCCGCTGTTTCTCCTGATGGCTGCGGCGTTCTTCGGGCCGTTTCTGCAGATCGGGCCATTATGGGCACCGAGCATTCTCTCCATCGATTTCAACAAGCTGTCGCCGGTCTCGGGTTTCGGGCGTCTGTTTTCCATGCGGTCGGTACTGGAGCTTGTGAAAGGGGTCCTGAAAATCACGGTGGTGACCGTGGTCGGGATATTGCTGGTCAAGCCGTATCTGGGCGGTATTGAACATATGATCGGTATTCCGCCTATTGAAATCCTGGGTGAAATGAAGATGCTGGTCGTGCGGATGATGGCCGGGGTGTTGATCGTCTATCTGGTGATCGCGATTATCGACCTGGTTTACCAGCGCATGGCCTTCACCAAAAAAATGCGGATGACCAAGCAGGAAATGAAAGAGGAATACCGCCAGACGGAAGGGGACCCGCTGGTCAAACAGAAACTGCGCCAGCTGCGCTCGCAAAAAGCCCGCCAGCGCATGATGCAGAACGTGCCGAAAGCCGATGTTATCATTACCAACCCGACGCATTACGCCATCGCCCTGCAATACGATCCTGAAAAAATGGATGCACCGCTTTGCCTTGCAAAGGGGATCGATGCAACGGCCCTGAAAATCCGTGAGGTGGCCAAGGAAAACAAGGTGACGATCTACGAAAACAGGCCACTGGCGCGCGCGCTTTACGATACGGTCGAGGTCGACGAGATTATTCCCGCCGAACATTATAAGGCCGTGGCGCAGATTATTTCCTTCGTCTTCAAGCAAAAGGGCAAGTTTAATTAGATGCCGGACTCCATTGCACCAGTTTCCGGCAGGCTGACGGTTCGTGCCGGGCTGTTTGTGCTGATGGTTCTCTGCTGGCTGCCGTGGTTTTATCTTCAGTCGCAGATGCGGGTGAGCGCAGATGCTGCCTGGCTTGCAGAGGCCGCCTCCCGGGTTCTTGCCGGGCAGAGCATGACGGGGCATTATTTCGATAGCAATCCGCCGATGTCCATGCTGATTTATCTTCCTGTAGCATTTCTGGTGCAGGCCGGAATGCCCCTATGGCATGCCTTGAATCTTTTTACACTCCTGCTGACCGGTGCGTCCTTTGGGCTTAGCGCCGTGATGTTGCGGTTTTGGCCGGGGTTGAAGAAATTAACTTATTGGGGTTTCCTGTCAGCATGGTTGCTGGCGGTTACGGCCATGTCGCATTTCGACTTCGCACAGAAAGATCACCTGATTGCAATCATGCTGCCGTCTTTTCTGCTGGCGCAGTTGATGCTCGTTTATCCTTGCGGATTACCGCGGCGCATTCAGGTGGCGGCGCTGATTTTAGGAATGCCTTTTATTTTGCTTAAGCCACATTACGGTTTGCTGGCTGTCGTCATGATCGCATTTCGCGCATGGAAACAAAGAAGACTGAATGTTTTCGGGGATGATGATTTCATTATTCTTGCCTGCGGAGTGGTTGCCTATGCAGGCATTGTCGCAGGATTGTTTCCGGATTTCTTTACCGATGTCCTGCCACTGAGCCTGGAATTTTATGTCGGTCAGGTGCTTAAGGACGTTTATCCGCTTTCGGCGGAGGTTCTTTTTTTGACCGTGTGCTGTACCTGCCTGGCCTTGATGGGTGGTGAACGCTGGAATCATGATCGTATCCTGGCAGTATTTCTGAGTGTGATGGCGTTCCTTTCGGGCGTCGTGTTTCTGGTGCAATGGAAGGGTTTTCCCCTCCACCTGCTGCCTGCGCTGGCACTGATGTTGCCGGCTATGGTCGTGACGGGACTGCTGTATGCCCCGGGTTTAGCGGCCCGCAAAGGGGCGGTGGCGGCAATGATTGTTATAAGTGCTATGCTGGGCTGTCTGGTTTTTACAATTGAAAAGCCGATGCCGACCCACAAATCTTATCGGGATTCCTCGTTTGCCGCATACCTCCACGCACATGTGCCGCCGGGGGAAACTTTTTATCTTCAGGCCGATTCGACAAACGTAATCGTGCCGGTCGCCGGTTACACCGGCGCGAAAAATGCATCACGCTTTCCCCTGTTGTGGTTTTTGTCGGGGCTTGAAAAAATCTGCGCAGAGCAGGGCAAAGCCTGTGAAAAAAATCCGAAGGTTCTCTATTTTTCCACAAAAGTTGCAGAGGACGTCCGCCTGGGCAAACCTTCTTTTATCGGGTTATATGCCGACCCGGGACCGGGCGAGCATTTTATGGAGGTTCTCGGGACAGATCCGGATTTTCAAAAGGAGTGGAAGAAATATAGTCCGGCGGGGCAGTTTTTGCTGAACTACCGGGAATTCTATGCCGGTCCGCTCGCTGAAACCGCCAAACCCCGTCTATACAACATATATATGCGGCGCTGATTTTATGATAAGACAATCCCATGAATAATAACGATCATTCTGAATTTATTGCCCGCCATCACCGCGGGGTCGAATTGTCGAACGAGCCTGCAAAAAAGCGCAGGACTCTGGTGATAGCCGTCGTGCTGATCGTTGTGTATATGGTCATCTGTATCGGGCTTGCCCTGATGCTGGACATACAAAAGACGGCGGTGATTGCGGCGGGGGCGGCCTTCGTCTTTGCGGCGATGCTGTCGTTCTTTATGCAGAAGGCGCTGAATATCCATTCCAGCAAGGATAAGGAACGCCTTCTTCTGCGCGAAGTCCTGGAGGGGAGCCGCGGGGCGCGCCTGATCACCGATTCCGTGGACCAGACGATTTATTACAATCACCTCTTTGAGGAGCTGGCCGGGGGGCTTGGCAAGCCGTCGCTACTGGTGCTGACAAAATTATTCAGCAACGACGAAGAAACCATGGCGCATTTCCGTCTGCTCGCCGATCAGGCGCACCGGGGACTGACCGATTCCATCGAACTGCGCAGCGCGCAGGGCGAAGGGGAGAACTGGTTTATGGTGACGGCGCAGCCCGTGGCCGGATGGGCCGGCTATATTCACTGGCGCATCGATGATATTACAAACAAACGCCGCGATGACCGCGCGGTGCGTGACGAGCGCGAGAAGCTGATCGACTTTACCGATAATGCGCCGGTCGGTTTCTTCTCTGTCGATGAAACCGGACAGTTTGTTTTTGTGAACGCAACGCTGGCGCGCTGGCTGGGCGAGGATATTCAAAGCCTGCTGACAAGCGGGCATCTTCACACCTATTTCGATGTGCCGCCGGAAGGCGCTGCGGCTTATGATGTGATTTCAGCAGGCGGTGCCAAGCAGATGGCGGAAGTGATGATGAAGGGGCCGGGCGGCCAGACCTTCATGGCATCGATTTCCCAGACCGTTGTGCACGAAGCCGATGGCACCGTGCGCACACGCGGTGTTGTGCACGATCTGACGGCGGAACGCGCAATGCGCCAGGCGCTGAAAGCGTCGGAAGACCGGTTCCAGAGATTCTTCGAGGAGGCGCCGCTGGGCATTGCGATGCTGAACCCCGACGGGGTGCTTGCGGATGTGAACGTGGCCCTGGCCAATGTCCTCGGGACGACGGTCGAGGCGCTGGAGGGGCGGCATTTCGAAGCGGTGATCGAGGAGAACGACCGTAACTCCGTTATCGGCGCGCTGGAGCGCATCCAGAAAGGCAACCAGGCGGACCTGCCGATGGAGGTCACCCTGATCGGTCATGAACGTAATGTGGCAACGCAGATGTTTGCGCGGAAATTCAAGGGCGATGACGGCGTAGTTCTGCATTTCAGCGATCTCACCGAACAGAAAGTGCTGGAGCAGCAATTCGTGCAATCGCAAAAGATGCAGGCAATCGGGCAGCTGGCCGGCGGTATCGCGCATGACTTTAATAACCTGCTGACCGCGATGATCGGATTTTGCGATCTCCTCATGCTGCGGCATAAGGCGGGGGATGCTTCGTTCTCTGATATTATGCAGATCAAGCAGAATGCCAACCGCGCCGCCAACCTTGTGCGCCAGTTGCTCGCGTTCTCGCGCCAGCAGACGTTGCGGCCCAAGGTTCAGGACATTACCGACATCCTGACGGAGCTTTCACATCTGATACGCCGCCTGATCGGCGCGAATATCGATCTTGATGTTATTCACGGCAGCGAGCTTGGCCTGATCAAGGTTGACGCCGGGCAGATGGAACAGGTTCTGATCAACCTTGCCGTGAATGCCCGCGATGCGATGGAGGGCGGTGGCAAACTGACCATCGCGACCAGCGGCTTCACCACGCGCGAACCGCTACAGACTGCGGGCGATATCATGCCGCCCGGCCACTGGGTACGGATTGATGTCACCGATACCGGGTGCGGCATTCCGGAAGAAAATTTCGACCGTATTCTTGAGCCGTTCTTCACCACAAAGGAAGTGGGGCAGGGCACGGGACTTGGCCTTGCGACCGTGTATGGCATTATCCGCCAGACCGGCGGTTATCTGATGCTGCAATCCGAAGTGAGAAAGGGCACGACGTTTTCGATCTTCCTGCCGCAATCCAACGAAACGGAAGCGGAGGTTGATGAAACCCCGGTGGTTGAAGAAGATTCAACCCGCGACCTGACCGGCACGGCGCGCGTTCTTCTGGTGGAAGATGAAGATGCGGTGCGTACCTTCTCCAGCCGTGCGCTGGCGAACAAGGGCTATGAGGTTCTCGACGCCGAGAGCGGCGAGGCCGCGCTGGCAGTCATGGAGCAGCAAACCGACAAACATATCGACCTGATGATCACCGATGTGATTATGCCGAATATGGACGGTCCAACTTTGGCCCAGCGTATGCGTCAGACCAGCCCAAACCTGAAAATCATCTTTATCTCCGGCTATACCGAAGAGAAGCTGAAAGATCATATGGGTCCAAATATCTGGTTCCTGCCCAAGCCTTTCACGCTGAAACAACTGGCGGCAAAGGTTAAGGAAGCATTGGAGAGCTGATGAAGGCGGATTTGAGAATGGAATCAATTCAGGTGCTGCGTTCGGTTTCTGCCCTGCGGGAGTTTGTCGCTCTGCAAAGGGGGAAGGGGCTTCGTGTTGGTCTGGTGCCGACAATGGGGGCTTTGCATGAGGGGCATCTCACGCTTGTGCGTGAAGGCTTCGGGCATGCGGATGTCATGATCGCCACCATTTTTGTTAATCCCACGCAGTTTGCGCCGACCGAGGATTTCGCCGCCTATCCGCGAACGCAGGAAGACGATATCCGTAAACTTTCACAAACCGGGGCGCAGGCCGTTTTCTGCCCCGACGCTTCGGAAATGTATCCGCAGGGTTTTTCCACCAGCGTCAGTGTGAAAGGTGTGAGCGAGCCGCTGGAGGGGGAGAGCCGTCCCCATTTCTTTGGCGGCGTGGCCACTGTCGTCACCAAGTTGTTGCTTCAGGCATTGCCGGATGTTGCCCTGTTCGGGGAGAAGGATTACCAGCAATTACAGGTCATCAAGCGCCTCGTTATTGATCTGGATATCCCGGTAAAGATTATCGGTGTGGCGACGGTGCGCGACCGGGACGGTCTGGCGCTGTCTTCACGCAATGCTTATCTAACGCAGGAGCAGATGAAGTCCGCTGCCGTCCTCAACAGGGTATTGTTTGATATGGCGGACCAGATCAGGGACGGCGGC
Source organism: Micavibrio sp. (assembly GCA_028290825.1). Taxonomy (GTDB): domain Bacteria; phylum Pseudomonadota; class Alphaproteobacteria; order Micavibrionales; family Micavibrionaceae; genus Micavibrio. The sequence goes on along the minus strand of JAQGJB010000057.1, from coordinate 11,994 downwards.
GACCTGGGTGCCATACGGCAGGCGGGAATGGAGAGGATCATGGCGGCAGGTTTCGATTCTATCGATTACCTGGAAATCCGCGATGCCTCGACATTGATGCCGGTTGACGGGCGCAACAACGCGCTGCGCATTCTGGTGGCGGCAAAAATCGGTAAAACGCGGTTGATTGATAACGTCGCGGCCTAATTTACTGGCTTATGCGACGTATTTTTGAAAATCTTCGCGCAATTCCGCTTTTCTTGCATCGCTGGCGAAGCTGACCCCGATGCTGTTTCCGGCCAGGGTAACAATATCGTCCCGGCTGAGGTTCAGGGCTTTCGCGACATCCAGATAGTTTTCAGTCATGTAGCCGCCGAAATAGGCAGGGTCGTCGGAATTCACCGTGGCCATCAGGCCGAGTTCGATCATTTTCTTCAGGGGGTGATCGCGCATGTCCTTGACGCCGCAGAGTTTCAGATTGCTTAAGGGGCAGACAGTGAGGCCGATGCCTTCCTTCGCAAGGCGGGCGGTGAGAGCATCATCCTCCAGAGAACGGTTGCCGTGATCGATGCGGTCGACCTTCAGGAGATCGAGGGCTTCGTGGACGTATTCAGGCGGCCCTTCTTCGCCCGCATGGGCGACGATCAGAAAACCTTCTTCCCGGGCTTTGGCAAAGACGCGGGTGAATTTAGAGGGCGGGTGGCCGTTTTCGGAGGAGTCGAGGCCAACTCCGATGATTTTTTCTTTATAGAGAAGGGCCTGCTCCAGCGTAGCGAAGGCGCTGTCTTCACTCAGGTGGCGCAGGAAGCACATGATGAGCAGGCTGGTGATGCCCAGATTTTTTTTACCGTCTTCAAGGGCGCGGGTGATGCCGTTCAATACGGTTTCAAAGGCAATACCGCGCTCGGTATGGCCCTGCGGGTCGAAGAATATCTCGGTATGCCTGACATTCTGTTCCGCCGATTTTTTGAGGTAGGCAGAGGTGAGGTCATAGAAATCCTGCTCCGTGTGCAGGACGCTCATACCCTGGTAATAGAGATCGAGGAAATCCTGTAAATTACTGAAATTATAGGCCGCTTCGATTTCCGCAACCGAGGTATAGGGCAAGGTGACATTGTTACGTTTGGACAGATCGAACATCATTGCCGGCATTAGACTGCCTTCAATATGGATGTGCAGTTCGACTTTTGGCATGTCTGTAATAAATGATTCAAGCGCAGTCATGGAAAACCCTTCTTATGAGCAGAGTATTCTTTACTGATAAGTCCTGGGGCCTAAATTGTCAAAGAAGGATGTTCTGCGTTCCGGTGCGGGCTGGGCGGGGTCCGCTTTGGCCGCGGCCTGGGGTGTGTCCTGTTTATTGCGGGCGATATAGGCATCGATCAGTCCGCCGCGCTCCAGCCCGCCGATTGTTATGCTGGCGCTGTCGACTTCGTTGTTTTTGACGCTTAAGGTCCAGTCGCCTTTGGAAGCGGTGCCGAAGAAGGCATTGGTGGAGGCGTAAATGGTGGGGTTGTTTCCACCTGCTGCCGTTGTAACGAGAGGAATCTTCACGCCTTGCGGACTGGTTAGCTCCATTTCAGGTGGATTATTCACATTGAATTTCCCTTTTAATCGAATTTCCAGCGCGGTGCGCAGATTGGTCGAATCTTCGCCGACGGGCAGGCGGTAATTATTGGTCCGGTCCTCAAAATTGATAGGGTGCTGTTCAACGGCGCTCGGTTTCCTAAACAGGATCGTGCCGCTATCGGCTGTGTGCGGGGTGGTCTTCAGGGCGGGGTTACTCTTTTGCAGATCGAGCATGCTTTGGACCACCTGATTAAGGCGCGCCCCCTCGACCAGGCCAAGTCCCGTTTTTCCTGTGATGTCGTAGGATGAGACTCCCGATCCGTTGGGTATGTAGTGCAATCGTGCATCACTTTCTAACGGCCTGGCCGCGAACAGGGTGGCGGCGACATATGCCTCGGGGGTCAGGCCTGGTTTGCTGCTCATGACGCCGCCGATATCCTTGGCGCTATTTGGTGCCGTAAAGGATGTTCCGAGGAGCATTTCTTTAGAATTTCCGTTTTTGTCCGCTAACGTATTGAAAATATCCGTCACGCATTTCCGGACGTGCTCGCGCCCTTTTTCAGATTTTGCCCAGGTTTCCTGTGTCGCGGGGGCGGGGACAGATTTGGTGCAGCCCCAATACTCCTCCGGAAGAGTTGAATTATATCTGGTGATGCTTTCTTCCAGAATCTGTCCCGGCTTTTTATAGAACGGCGTATTGAATCCCTGTTCGAAAGGATTGCGGGTGATGTAAGAGGGATCTGCGGCGCTGCTGTAATCGGCTGCTTTCAGGACGCCTGATTTTAGTTCTGCTGCACCAACCTGCAGCCATTTCCGATTATAAATAAGGGGGGAAGGTTCTTTGGAGCGGTCAGCATCAGGGTTCTGTCCGCTATTTCCGACGGCCTGAACGATAATCGTTTTTTGCGCACTCCAGAACGGAATGGTGGTTCTCACCTTCTGTGCTGCGAAATTTGCGCTTTCGGTTTCGCTGTTCTTGATGAAAGTCTGTATGCCGGTACTTCTGTTCAATACGTCAACGTTTTTCAATGTTTCGCGCGTGAGGGGATCTTTTTCGGGGTGGCGATCCATGTGCCAGTAAGTGCTGTCTTTCGGGGATAACGCATTTTGGAATTTAGAGAGGGATAAATCATCAACATGTCTGACTTCAACGTTTTTTCCCGCATTTCCGCTTTTTAAAACCCCATTGACGGCGTCGGCGTGGCTGCCGGCTCTCGCCAATATTCCCGTACGGATTTCAAACGATGCGACAACAATTGGCCTGGGGGCCGGCGCGGCCAAGGCTGCGTCCGGGGCTGGCAGCATGGAGCCGGCTGTCATCAATGCGGCGGAGCCTGCTTTCAGCGTATCCCAGGAAATTGCTGTGTTCTGCGGCTCGGCCATTGGCTGCTTATATCCCTTATTCAGGCCAATGATAATATAGACATATTAACAAACCTGAAAAATGTTCTCCTTTGTTCTTTTTCTTCTTTACAATGAGAACAAATAGGGTACGATTGTATCACTGAAGAGTATCCAAGATTTGAGGACAATTACTAAACGGGCGGGCATCTCGCGTTGCGCCGGAGCCGCCCTTATGCAAAAAAGGAAGAAATGAAATGGCAACAGTTACAGAATTGAAAGCAGGCAACGGCATGGACACAAAAGCATCCGGCGAAAAGGCAAAAGCACTCGAAGCAGCCATGGCGCAGATTGAACGCGCTTTCGGCAAAGGCTCAATCATGAAGATGAGCGGCGAGAACGGCGTTATTCACGTTGATGTCGTTTCAACCGGATCACTCGGCCTGGATATCGGTCTTGGTATTGGCGGGCTGCCGCGCGGACGGATCACGGAAATTTACGGCCCGGAGAGCTCGGGTAAGACCACGCTGGCGCTGCAGGTAATTGCCGAGGCCCAGAAGATGGGCGGTTCCTGCGCGATCATCGATGCGGAACACGCGCTCGATCCGGGCTATGCCAGGAAACTGGGTGTCGATCTCGACTCCCTGCTGATCTCCCAGCCGGATGCGGGTGAACAGGCGCTGGAGATTGCCGATACGCTGGTGCGTTCCAACGCGATTGACGTTCTGGTCATCGACTCGGTTGCTGCCCTCGTGCCGCGTGCCGAACTCGAAGGCGAAATGGGCGACAGCCATATGGGTCTGCAGGCACGCCTGATGTCGCAGGCGCTGCGCAAAATTACCGGTTCGATTTCGAAATCGAAATGCGTGGTCATTTTCATCAACCAGATTCGTATGAAAATCGGCGTCATGTTCGGGTCGCCGGAAACGACGACCGGCGGTAACGCGCTGAAATTCTACGCTTCTGTCCGTCTCGACATCCGCCGCATTGGTTCGATCAAGGACGGGGAAATCGTGACCGGCAACCAGACACGCGTTAAGGTCGTAAAAAACAAAATGGCGCCTCCGTTCCGTCAGGTTGAATTTGACATCATGTACGGTCAGGGTATTTCCAAGGTCGGTGAACTGATCGACCTTGGTGTCGCGGGCGGCATGGTCGAAAAATCCGGCGCATGGTTCGCCTATGACGGGCAGCGTATCGGGCAGGGCCGTGAGAACGCCAAGCAGTTTATGAAGGATAACCCGGCAGTGGCCGCCAAACTTGAAAACGAAGTGCGGACCAAGGCCGGTGTGGTCGCCGACAAGATGCTGGTCGGGCCGGAATCACCGGAGGAAGCCGCTGATGCGGTTGCCGATGCGCCGCTGGTTGAAATGGCGGATGATCTTGAAAGCGATGCGCCTTCCACCAAACGGGGCAAGAAAGCTGCCGGTTAAGCTGTTATTCCAAAAATAATAAAAAACCCGCCACATGATTTGGCGGGTTTTTCTGTTCAGCGCCATCCATCATGGCAGGTGGCAGGATTCTTTAAAGGGCTGGAATTTATCAGCCAGACCGGTGACGTCAAAGGTGGCGCTAAAGGTGTCGTAATAGGCTTCCGGTTTGATGGTGACGACATAGGTGCCGCCCGCTTTCAGAATTCTGTTATAAAACTCGGTCGGTGTAGGAATGAACGATGCAGTTTTATCAGTCGATGCGAGCCAGCGTTCAGCCTTCAGCGGCTCGGTCCCCAATTTTGAATTCACCAGGTTATCGGCAACCGCGTTGCCCTCGGTGCGACCGATGGGAACGCCCCAGCTGATATAGGCGCTGGGTTGCCCCTGGGTGCAGGAGAGCACAAGATAGCGACGAATCTGGGCACTCTCCCTGGTTATAAAAAGGTCCGTGGAGGGGAGGGTGAGCGTGACATCAAGACTTCCCGAAGAGTTCCTTTTTTTGGTATCGATCTTCCAGCTATAAGCCTCATTGCCACCGCGCCGTTTCAGCGTTCCCAGATCGTATTCATCCATCACAACATCGTAACATTGTGTGCGGGCCACCATCGAGTCGATGGCTTTACAGGTACGCAGGCGGTCGGAAAAATCCTCCTGATCGGCGAAGGCGGCGGAACTAAGGCTGGTCAGGGAAAGGACGCCGGCCAGAAGGCAAACGAGAGAATACTTCACTTTAAAAAACCCCATTAAAAATAATCTTCAGTAAGAAAGTATCATAATTTCATTAATGAAATCCTACGGGCTTATTCGCTGTTCCGCATAAGGCGCTGTTTCTCGCGGCCCCAGTCGCGCTGTTTTTCGGTGTCGCGTTTGTCGTATTCTTTTTTCCCCTTTGCGAGGGCAATTTCCACCTTGGCCAGACCTTTGCCGTTGAAATACAGCTTCACCGGAACAATCGTGTAGCCTTCGCGCGAGACAGCACCGATCAGGCGGTTGATCTCCTTCTTTTTCAGAAGCAGTTTCCGGGCGCGGCGGGCCTGGTGCTGCAGATGCGGGCCTGCCTGCATATACTCGCCAATATGCGCCCCGATCAGCCAGATTTCACCGCTGCGGTGCTCCGCAAAGGATTCGTTCAGGCTGCATTGCCCGAGGCGCAGCGATTTGACTTCCGTGCCGACAAGTTCAATCCCGGCGTCGAAACGGTCTTCAAGAAAATAGTCAAAGCGCGCCCGGCGGTTGTCGGCAACCGTCTGGTTCACAGAAATCATCGCGGGTTTTTTGTCTTTTTTCTGCGCCATGTCAGTTATTTAGCACTCGGGCGCGGTTTGGCGAAGGAAAATCAGGAGATTGTGCCCTGAAGGCGCGATTTTTCACCGTTTTGCTGTCCGGAAAGTCCGGCAAACGCCATCGCCTCGTCAACCACCTGGCGGGCTTTCGCCGATGCTGGTAACAGGGGAAGGCGCATTTCGTCGCTGCAAAATCCTGCGCGGGCGCAGGCATATTTGATCGGTGCGGGGGAGGATTCCATGAAAAGGGCCTTGTTCAGCGGAGCCATGCGGTCGCGCAGGGCTTCTGCTTCCTTCGGGCGACCTGCGCCCTTTATCCACGCATCCTGCATCTGGGCGCAGAGAGCGGGCGCGACGTTCGAAATCACCGAGATGCAGCCATGCCCGCCAGCGGCGAGAAAGGCGAGAGCTGAATCATCATTGCCGGAAAGCTGGCAGAAATCCGGACCGACCCGGTTGCGGAGCGCGGCAGGGCGTCCAAGATCGCCGGTCGCATCCTTCACGCCGACAATGCGTGGTAACGCGGCCAGAGCAGACATGGTGTCGACGTTCATGTCGATGACGCAGCGGCCCGGGATGTTGTAGATGAGAATCGGGATATTGGTGGCGTCATGCACGGCCTTGTAATGCGCATATAAACCATCCTGGGTCGGTTTGTTGTAATAGGGGGTGACGATCAGCGCGGCGCTGGCGCCGGTTTCCTGCGCATGCAAAGTCATTTCGATCGTGGAAGCTGTGGAATTCGTGCCGGTTCCGGCGATCACGGGGATTCTGCGCTTGACCCGTTCAACGCAGCGTCTGACAATAGAGTGATGTTCCTCAGTGCTCAAAGTTGGCGACTCACCCGTGGTTCCGCACGCGACAATCCCGTGACTTCCCTGATCGATTTGAAAGTCGATCAGCCCGTCAAGCGCATCCCAGTCGACCGCCCCGTTGCGGAAGGGTGTGATAAGCGCAGTAATCGAGCCGTGAAACATTTTGATCTCCAACAATTTCCAAAAACCTTAGACTTTCTTTCCACCGCGTTCAAGCGTGGCGTATTCTGCATTGCGGTTGCCGCAGTGCTGGCGGGATTGCAGGGGCCGGTTCAGGCGGCGGAAATCGGCATGTCGGATAGCGACAAAGCCGCGACCATCCGCGCCATTCAGGGTGCGCAGCAGCGCAAATGGCCCTATGCCGAAGCCCAGATAAGGCGCACCGTCGATCCGCTGGCGCCAAAGATTTTTTACTGGATTTATTATACCGAGGCCCAGGCGCCCTTCCAGTTCAACCGGATTACCGCGTTTGTGCGTCAGGTTCCCGACTGGCCGCAGCAGGGAACAATGCGCCTGAACGCGGAAAAATCCATCAACGACAGCACACCGCCCGATGAAATCACCCGGTGGTTCGACCAGTTCCCGCCCTTGACGGCGGAGGGGATGAACCGTTACCTGCGGGCCCTGATCGCGCAGAAACAAATGAAGCAGATGACATCCGTCATCAACGCCTGGTGGGGCGATGCCAACCTGACCTCGGATCAGCAGGATCAGTTCCTGAAAACCTATGGAAGGCTGATCAACAAGGAAGCGCACAAGAGGCGTTTCAATACAGCACTTTACCGCGGGCAGGTTGGCAATGCCCGGGCGATTGCGCTGATCCTCGGGCATGGTTACATATCGCTGGCTGAGGCGCGGATTGCGCTTGCGGCGGGGCAGAGCGGTGTGGACCGTCTGGTTGAGCAGGTGCCGACCAATCTGCGCAACGATCCGGACCTGCAGCTGGAGCGCCTGCGCTGGCGGCGGAAGAAGAACCTGGATTTCGAAGCCATGGATATTCTGCATAACGCGCCGCCGTCAAACCTGATTGCCAACCCCGATGCGTGGTGGAAGGAACGCGGTATCCTGACGCGCCGCCTGATCGAACGCAGGCAATATGAAAGTGCGTATCTTCTGGTGAAAAAGCACGGCCTGACCACGGGAGAATCCTTTTCCGAGGCGGAGTTTCTGTCCGGCTGGCTGGCCCTGCGCTTTATGAAGAAGCCGTGGGATGCGTTCCAGCATTTTGAAAATCTTTATCACAACAGTGTCATGCCGCTGACCCGTGCGCGCGCGGCGTACTGGGCGGGCATGGCCAGCATCGACCTGAAACATCCGGAAATCGCCAAATTATGGTTTGAATCCGGGGCAAAATATCCGACCACTTTCTACGGTCAGATGTCCATGGCGCGTCTCGGGCGGCATACTGAGAATGTGGCCGCCAATCCGCCGATGCCGGTGCCGTTGCGTGTGGAATTTGAAAATGACAAGCGCATCCAGGCGGCACGCCTGTTTATCCGCGCGGGCGATGATGATAACGCCAGCGCCTTCCTGCGCGCCTATATAAGCAGCGCGACAACACAGGCCCAGTTTTATATGGCGGCCGAACTGGCCAGCACCTGGCAGCATCCGAATGATCTGGTCGCGATTGCCAAGAAGGCTTTGGTGAAGGGCGTAGTGATGTCGGAATACGCCTTCCCCACGATCCTTGGGAAAATGAAATCGGTCGATGCTGAGTGGGCCCTGGTCCACGGTCTGATCCGGCAGGAGAGCGCCTTCGATTATAAGGCGGTCAGTCCCGTGGGCGCGCGCGGGTTGATGCAGTTGATGCCCGCGACGGCGAAGGAACTGGCGCAGAAAAACGGTGTCGGATATGACGCCGATTGGCTGACCGAACGTCCGGATTACAATATCAAACTCGGAGCGCTTTATATCAACAAGATGCTGGCGCGGTATGATAACTGCTATCCGCTGGCAATTGCGGCCTATAACGCAGGTCCGGGCCGCGCCAGTCAATGGTTGGCCGCCAACGGCAACCCCTGCACAGGGCAGGTCAATATGGTCGACTGGATCGAAATGATACCGGTCGGTGAAACGCGCAACTATGTGCAGCGTGTCCTGGAGGGGGTCTATATCTACCGCCAGAAATTCTCCAAGGTGCAAAAAGCGAATTTGCCCATTCATGTTTCGTATGAAAAGCAACTTGTCCTCGCAAAATAATTCGCACTTTGCGATTTAAAAGTTCGCCAGCATGCCCTTGTCCATGAAAAGCCCACCTGGTCCGGATATTGCATATCCTTTGGGTCAGGGGGATATCATGAAAATTATCATTGCCGACGACCATGCCTTGTTCCGCGAGGCACTGGCGCATTATATCGAACGTTCCGAAAGCGACGCCGAAGTCATATTGACCCAGGATTTTCACGGGGTGATGGAATTCCTTTTGCATGATCCGGGGATCGATCTTGTCATGCTGGATTTGCGCATGCCTGGCATGAACGGTTTACAGGGGCTACAGAAGCTGAGAGCCGCATACCCGCAGCTCCCCATTGTGCTGCTGTCCGGTCTGGCGCAGGATGAAGATGTCAAACGGGCGCTTGATCTTGGCGCGCGCGGTTATTTCCCCAAAACCCTGCCGGGTAAAATCATGCTACAGGGGATTTATAAAATCCTTCAGGGCGAAAAATTCATTCCCATGGATCACAATACCAATGAAATGATGCCGTCATATTTTACGGATTCCGGTGCGCCTATGGTTGCGGCGGATCATGTGCACCTTACCCCGCGCGAGAAACAGGTTCTCACCTTTCTGTCGCGCGGCGTATCGAACAAGGAAATCGCCCAAGCACTTGACCTGCAGGTGGTTACCATCAAGCTGCATGTGCGGGGAATATGCCGGAAACTTGGGGTGAAGAACAGGACGCAGGCGGCGCTCCGGGCGCAGAGTCTTGTCACATGAGCGGCGAGGAAATGCCGGTGCAGATTATTGCGCATGATCTGAATAATCTTCTGGCGGCGGTTACCGGCTTCGCCGAGTTCCTGATCGAGGATCTGCCACAGGATAGCCAGCAGCATGCTTATGCGCAGGCAATCCATCAGGGGGCGCGGCGGGCACAGGTCATGGTCGAGGATCTCCTGCGTCATGCGAAAGAGAACGAGGGCCTTCAAAATCAGACCGCGCCTGTCTTTTCCAAGCCGCCAATACCTTAGGCCTCCAACCTTCTATGTCCGGCGGTTGCGCCCTTCATGCCACCAGGCCGCAACGGCCATCAGTAACAGCATCGATGCGCTCAGCCAGGACGGCAGGAAGGGGATATCCTTTATGCCGGTTACGGCATAGGCTTTGTTATCCCGCAGGCCGATCCACCCATAGCCACCGAAATTGCGGTTCGATCCGGAAATGCGGCGGATATCGGGTGTTCCTTCTTCGCTGAGCCAGTGTGTGCTGCCGCCGCTTGCGGTGGTTACGGCCTGCAAAGGCTTTTCACTGCTGACGACGGATTGCCATTCTGGCGGGTTCAGTTCGCCAATCACCGCGAAACGTTTCTGTTCACCGTCTTCGGCGCTGTAGACCCCGGAAAGCGGCGCGGAAACCCGCGTTTCCAGCCAGCCATCGGCGGCCTCGTTCAAAGTCAGGGACTGCGTGCTGTCATCGGGACTGCGCAGGGTGACATCGGCCTTCACATTGTGAAGGTTGCGTCGGCGGACGATAAGATTGTCTCCGTCGGGAATAATGGCGAGGGCATTTTCCTCCAGCTCGGGTTCCTTCATCAGCCAGTGGGCAAGGCGGCGCAGAAGTTCGGCCTGCGGTCCTCCACCCTTATACCCGCGCGACCACAGCCAGATTTCATCGCTGGCCAGTTGTGCGACACGACCCTGTCCGACATGGTCGAGGATCAGTAAAGGCTGGTTCTGCGCGCCGGACATGACGACGTCACCGCTTTTCGGCGTCACACCGATCTGGCGAAGCCACGGTCCCCAACCCTGTTTGTTTTTCGCATCCATACCCCAGCTTAAACCCTGTGTCACCGGGTGACGGTTGCCGAGGTCGGTGATGGTCGGTTTGTAAGCAGCCTCAATCAGCGAACCCGTTGGCGCGGCGGGAAGGATATCTTTCAGGGAGGTTGTGTAGATGGAATCGTCACCGGCAAAAGACGGGCCGCTTGCCTCCAGCAACGCGCCGCCCTTTTGCACGTAATTGGCAATGTTGGTGAAATAAAAGGGCGGAAGGATTTTATTGAGGCTGTACTGGTCAAAAATGATCAGATCGAAATCATAAAGTTTGACCTCGAATAATTCGCGGAATGGGAAGGCGATGAGCGAGAGTTCGTTCTGCGGCGTCAGGTCGATCTTGTCCGGCTGGCGCAGGATCGTGAAGTGGACGAGGTCAACGCCGGGATCGGAGGTCAGCAGGTCGCGCCAGGTACGTTCGCCGGGATAGGGTTTGCCGGAGACGAGAAGAACCTTCAGCCGGTCGCGGACGCCGTTGACCAGGACGGGGGCGCGATTATTGACGGTGGTCAGTTCGCCGTCCACCGGCGAGGCTTCGATTTCGAAAATATTCTGTCCGGCATGGTCGATGGTGACGGTTTCGGATTGCTCCGCGTTGACAGGCACCTCGCGGGCAATCGGGTTGCCGTCATTGGCGTGCAGCAGGATGGTTGCGGTGTTGCCCTCTGTCGGTGTGGTGTCGATGACCTTGTAGCGTATGGTCACCGTCTGGCCGACAATGCCGTAGGACGGGGCTTCGGTCAGGACCAGTTGCCGGTCAAACTCATTTTTCTCGCCGGTGAGAAGAACATGGACGGGGCCGTAATTCTTTTGTCTTTCGGGGTCGGTGGGGGCATCGTGCACCTGTCCATCGGTGATAAAAATGGCACCGGCACGCCGTTGCACGGGGATGTCGGCAAAGGACTGATCGAGGGTTTCGAAAAGCCTGGTGTCGCGCCTGCCGGTGGTTTCAACCGTGCGGATATTCAGACCCTTCAGGTTGGCCAGGGTTTTCGATAGTTCGTTGGTTGTGTCCTTGGTCAGTTGTGTGCGGTCGCCGAAGCTCTGACTGGCGGATTTGTCGATGACGACGATTGCCGTATCCTGAATCGGTTCGCGCTGCTCCTCCAGGAAGGAAGGGTTGAGGAGGATGAGGAGAAAAGCAGCCGCGACAAGCGCGCGCGTAATCAGTCCGCGGCGGAAAATGACCAGCGAGATCAACGTGAGAGCGATCACGGCGATGGCTAGGGCGATCGTGACGCCGCCGGGCAGGATCGGCGCGAAGTGAAGCGAAATCGAGGAGGTGCCGATCATGTCTATTGTCCCAGTCTTTCGAGGATATAGGGGACATGGACCTGGTCGGCCTTGTAATTCCCGGTCAGGGTATACATCACAAGGTTGACGCCGAAGCGCAGGGCGATTTCCTGCTGGTTCGATCCTTCTGGCGGAGAAACACCGGCCCAGGCGGAGGCCCAGTCATTGCCGCCGACGAGAACGGAGGAAACACCGTCACGGCCGCTGGCGCTGGCTTCCTCAACCCAGAGTGCATTGTTGTCGTAGCGTCCGGGGAAGCTGCGCAGCAGGTAGAAGGATTTGGTAAGGACG
>JAQGJB010000020.1 GCA_028290825.1 Micavibrio sp. | reverse complement strand
ATCCGTGAAGCCCTTAAACTGACCAAGGGGAATCCGACCAAAGCGCGCCAGCAGGTGATTGCGTGGGCGGTGGAGGATCAGCGTTTGCTGCTGGGCCTTACCCAGCCGCACCTGACAGGCGTTGTCGCGCATGCCATCAACCGTGTGATTTACCGCGAGGGGACGGAGCAGGAGGCGGAGGAAATAATGCCGACGCCGAAATCTCTCGATATGGGGCCTGAAACGTTCGGCAAGCAGATTCTGAATGCGCTGGCGGGGCGGAATACGCCGATTTTCGGGATGGAAGGAACAACGCCGTCATCGCACCCGACCAAGGCGTCGCAAAGCCATATCGATGCGATGAATAAACTGGCGAAGAACTCCAAAAAGCAGGGTGACCTGTAGGGCGTTTCGGGCTAGATTTTCTTTTATGCCCCAGCCTGTTTCAAAAATCGTTTCTAATCCTAAAGACTGGTTTGACGCGCGCGTATCATTGCGCGACGCCTTTCTGCAGAAGAACGGCCTTGGTCAGGCGAAGCTTGCGCTGATCGGTTCGGATATGGCATCGCGGCGTTATTTCCGTCTGCAAAAAGATGCCGGGCAGAGCGTTCTTTTGATGGAGTCGGTCCCGGACCTTTCTCCGCTGGCGACGCCAGGGCACCGCTTAAGCGATTTCATCAGGCTGAGTGCCTATTTGCGCAATATCGGGATTCCAACGCCGCAAGTTTTCGAGGCCGATGAGGCAGAGGGTTATCTTCTGCTCGAGGATTTTGGCGATGTGTCGTTCAAGGCTGCGCTGGAGCAGGGGATGGCGGGACGCGAGGCACTTTATGAAACCGCGACGGATATTCTGATCTGGTTACGGCAGAATGCGAAAGCCGACGATATCGTCCTGCCCGATTATTATCAAAGCCATGTGCATACCGGACGGCGTCGCCTGATCGACTGGTATGTTCCGGCGGCGCGGGGACAGACGAATCCGGACGGGCTTGTAGAGGGGTATCTGGACGTCTGGGACAGGATCGAGAAATCTTTGCCGCCGGTGCCGGAAGGGTTTCTGCATATCGACTTCCATTTTGAAAACCTGATGTACCCGAAAGGGGTGCTGGATTTTCAGGGGGCGATGAAGGGGCCGGTACCGTATGATCTGGCGAATCTGCTGGAGGATGCGCGGATGGATGTGCCGACCGACCTGCGCGACCGGATGATTGAACGGTATTGCCAGAGCATGAGCGTGATAGAGAAGAAAAATTTCCTGGACTGGTACAGGGTTCTGGCGACGCAGTTTCATTGCCGCGTGATGGGACAGTTTATCCGTCTGGCTGTTGCAGGGGGCAAGCCGCGTTACCTGGAGATGATTCCGCGCGTGGCGGGGTATGTGCGCGAGGGTCTGAAAGACCCGGTGCTGAAACCGCTGGCGGACTGGTTCGACGCGCAGAAAATCGATTTTGCGAAGGTGGACGGGTTTGACGCGAATGTAATCAGGCCGAATATCCGGCCGGATGCGTTTTAAGGTCGGTTTCTGCCTTTTTCTTTGACTTTTTACTGTCATGTGTTGTTATTTCCCTGATTTTGACCGCTTCCAACAGGAGAATTCTATGTCGTTTCTGGCTTCCCGCCTTTCCCGCATCAAACCGTCCCCGACTCTGGCCGTTGCCGCGAAGGCCAAGGCGCTGAAGGCTGCCGGGAAGGATATTCTGGATCTGGGGCTGGGGGAGCCTGATTTTGACACGCCTGACTTTATCAAGGACGCTGCCGCGGCTGCGATGAAGGCGGGCCAGACCAAGTACACCGTTGTTGACGGCACGCCGGAGCTGAAGAAAGCGATTGTCGCGAAGTTCAAGCGCGAGAACGGTATTGATTACACGCCGGAGCAGATTTCGGTGGGTAATGGCGGCAAGCAGGTTCTGTTCAATGCGCTGCTGGCGACGTGTAACCCGGGGGATGAGGTTGTCATTCCTGCGCCATACTGGGTTTCATATCCGGATATGGTGCAGTTTGCGGAAGGGACGCCGGTCATTGTTCAATGCTCGCAGGAAAGCGGCTTCAAAATTACCGCCGCGCAGCTGGACAAGGCGATTACGCCGAAGACCAAGTGGGTCATTCTCAATTCACCGTCGAATCCTACGGGCGCGGCCTATACCGAGGCAGAGATGAAGGCGCTGACCGATGTGCTGATGATGCATCCACATGTCTACTTGATGACCGATGATATTTACGAGCATCTGGTTTATGACGGTTTCAAATTCGTCACTCCTGTCGGGGTTGAGCCGCAATTGTTTGACCGTACCCTGACCGTCAATGGTGTGTCGAAGGCCTATTCGATGACCGGGTGGCGGATCGGTTATGCGGGCGGGCCGAAGGTTCTGATTGACGCGATGCGCCTGTTGCAGAGCCAGAGCACATCGAACCCGTCCTCGATTTCGCAGGCGGCGGCGACGGCGGCGCTGAACGGTGATGCCGGTTTCCTCAATGAATGGCGCAAGGCGTACACGCGCCGCCGCGACCTGATCGTAAGCGGCCTGAATAAAGTGCCGGGACTGTCCTGTCCGAAACCGGAAGGGGCGTTCTATGTTTACCCGTCCTGTGCCGGGATGATCGGGATGGAGACAACGGATGGAAAAGTGATTTCATCGGATGAGGATTTCGTGACCTACCTGCTGGAAAGCGAAGGTGTTTCCTCCGTTCATGGTTCGGCGTTCGGCCTGTCGCCGCATTTCCGCATTTCCTATGCGACATCGGATGCGGTGCTGGAGGATGCGTGCGCACGGATTGCGCGGGCCTGCGGCAACTTACGCAAACGTGCGGCGGCCTGAAAGCAAACGGAATAGGCTCATTAAAAAAGCGGTCCCGAAGGACCGCTTTTTTCTTTATCTTTGCACTGGTTTGACGCGAGGTCGTGCAAGTTCCCCTGCAATGACGGGGGTTATGGCCGTGGGTCGTTGGTGCCGTTCTTTTTCTGCGGGCAGGTTTTGTCGTGGTTTCCGCAGAAGCTGTCATTAGCAGGGTGGCGGATAATTCCGGCAAAGAATTCATGTTCGCCTTTTTTGGGTTCCTGAGCTTTCTTGTTAAAGATACCGGCCAAGTATTTCTTCCAGCTATAGGGTTTCGCCAATTCAAAGCAAAGGTCTGATTTTGCCGTGCGCATATTGGGAAAGGGGCGGTGCGGGACGTAGGCCGGATCCGGCGTGGCGTCGCCGGAGGGGTAGAGCCATTCAAGATCCTCGATAATATGGTCGGCCTGTTGCGCGGTTATTTTCCCCTGCAGGGCGCAGTTGCGGACAAGGAATTTTGTGCGCTCGACAACGCTGTCAAAATTGTGCCAGAGCAAATCCCATTTATATTCGGACAGGCGTTCCAGCCCTTCCTTGGAGGTGTTACCGAAGCTGGTGGAGGACGGCACGCGGCTGACTTCATCATCCTGATCGCGGGCGAGAAGGTCAAAGCCGAGAAT